>JAYVMO010000135.1:0-12427 GCA_043758915.1 Acidobacteriota bacterium
CACAAACGGGCCTTTGCTGCACAGACTGGCCGCGTGCAGAGCGTGCGCGACAAGTTCTTTGCCGGTGCCGCTTTCTCCGTAGATCAGAACACGGCCATTGGTCGGCGCGGTAACGGCGATCTGCTGGCGTAACGCTTTCATGGGCACGCTGTCGCCAACCACTTGGTAACGATGGCCGAGCTCGCTGCGCAGACGCTGGTTTTCTTCTTCCAGGCGGCGTTGCTGGACGGCGTTGTGGACCAGGACAATGACCTTGTCGATGGTGAGCGGCTTCTCGATGAAATCGAAAGCACCGAGCTTGGTGGCGCGCACGGCGGTCTCGATGGTGCCGTGGCCGGAGATCATGATGACTGCGGGAGGCCATGGAAGAGCCTGCATCCGGCTAAGGGCTTCGAGACCGTCCATGCCCGGCAGCCAGACGTCCAGAAGCACAACTTCGATGTTGCCCGCCGCGGCGCGGACAAGAGCCTCCTCCGCGGAGGCCACGGTTTCGACGTGATACCCCTCGTCCCGCAAAATCGAGGAAAGTGATTCGCGAATGCCTTCTTCGTCATCGACAACGAGGAGATGCGGTCTCGGGATCATCGCGGAGTCTCCGCCTCGTTGTGATCGTTGAGAGGAGCCGTCGACAAGTCCGCAACGGGAAGCTCGATGAGGAAACGCGAACCAACGGGATGATTGTCCTCGACGTGGATGGCGCCGCCGTGCTCCGCGACGATGCGCGCGGCGATGGCCAGCCCGAGTCCGGTGCCGCGGTCCTTCGTGGAAAAGTGCGGGAGAAAAAGTTTGTCTTTGTCTTCCGGGGAAATGCCGTGGCCGGTGTCGGCCACGGAGATTTCAATGGTCTCGGCTTCCGCGTGCGAACACGTGGAAACCAGTATTTCGCGGCAAGTGGAATGCTCCAGGGCCTCGGCGGCGTTGTCGATCAGGTTGACCACCACGCTGCGGAGCAGCCCGCCATCGGCGCGGACGGCGGGGAGATTTTCGGAGAGCGAGGTTTTCACCGTGATGCCATCGAGGCGGCCGGAAAAAACCTCCAGCGCCTCGTGAACGATGGTATTGGCGTCGATGGGCGCCAGTTTGGCGGTGGGAAATCGGACAAACTGCGAAAACTCATTGACGAGAGCGGCGAGCGTGGCTACTTCGCGCTCGATCAGGCGCGAACACTCCTGCACCAGATTGGTAAGCTCGGCGTCGCGTGGCGAAACGGCCGCGGAAGGATCCCGGCGTTCCAGGAAGCGCGAGAGCCGTTGCGAGGAAAGCTGAATGGGCGTAAGAGGATTTTTGATCTCATGGGCGATGCGGCGCGCGACTTCCTGCCATGCCGCGGACTTCTGCGCTCGCAACATTTCGGTCAGGTCGTCGAGGACCAGAACGTAGCCGGCATTGGCGCGCCGGGGTCCGAGGGAGCTTACGCTGACCGCCAGATGCAGGACGCGCCCGGAAACGACAGTTTCAATTTCGCGGGAAACCACCCCCATGCGCAGCGAGCAGCGCATGAGGTATTGCACGCTACGTGAAGCCTCCGTGCCGAGAAGCTCCTCGGCGGAGCGCACGCCGTCCGGGGAAACGCCAAACATGCGCGTGACCGCTTTATTGGCCCGCAGGATGATTCCGGCAGCGTCGAGCGAGATGACTCCAGTGGGAATATTCTCGAGAACGGTTTCCATGAGCTGGCGGCGGCGTTCGAGTTCCTGCACGGCTTGCTGGAGGTTGCGCGTGAACTGGTCGATTTGCGAGCGATTATCGCGAAGCTGCGTGGTCATGGCGTTGAACGAACGCACCAGGACGCCGAGCTCGTCCTGCACCTGTTGGGGAACCTGGTATTCAAAATTGCCGGCGGAGACCTCACGCGTTCCTTCCGCAAGGGCTTGAATCGGTACGGTCACCTGTTTGGCGAGGAACAGGGCTACCCACATCACCGCAAATAGAAGCAGCATGGTGAAGAACAGCAGGATGAGGAGCAACTGCCGCTTGAGGGCGCGAAGGTTTTGCTTTTGCGCGTAATAGTCAGCCGTTTGCTTTTGAATCTCCGTATAGCGCGGCAGGAAATCCGGATTTGTGCTATAGCCGACGACGACATAGCCGAGCGTCTTTCCCTCATCAACAGTCGGCGCGCGAGAAGCAAAATACGTGTTGCCCTGGGCCTGCCACAATTCCATACCGCTCGGTAATACTCGAAGTTGTGTGCCAGGGACGTTTTTGCTCACGCATACTTGACCGCTGCGGTACTCCTCGGGTTTCCTGCCGCAAACTACTCCACCCCCAATAACTTTGCCGTCTTTATCCAACACCCACGCGGCGTCCGCGCCAAGTTGTGCGGCTTTGATAAGAAAATCGTCTGGTTTTGCGGACGATTGGATTTGCGCTTCCCGCGCCAAAGCTTGCAGCCGCGGGAGCTGACCGCGGCCGAAATCGTTGAGCAGTACTTGCGTTTGTTCCGAAGCGATCTCCAGCGGGCGAGGGAACCACAGGAGCACGGTCCGGTTCAATAGTGAATAACTCACAAAAAACATGAACAGAATCGGAAGAAGCGAGATGGCCATGGCGCCCACGACCATTTTGGTTTTGAAACGCGCTCCCAGTTGCTCCTTGCCGCGCTCGGCCCAGAGCCGCAGCAGGGTGCGCCCGAGGATCAATCCGAAGACCAGCAGCGCTGCGGTGATGAAACTCGACACCGCGTACAGGGTGAGCGCATCGCGCCAGTACTTCGGCTCGAAGGGTACATTCAGCGAGCCGAAGGTGAACACCGCGGCCAGCAGCAGGGTCAGAAAAAGACCGCCCGCTGCTAGGCTCCATCGCTGCTTGGAATCCAGACGGCTCATACGATCGCTACCTTCAATCCAGCGCCAGCGGGCGGCGAGTATTCCCACGGAGCGTTCGAACGAGGAGTGGGGAAATGATCAAACACGACAAAGAACGATTCACGAAAATGGATGGAACGGTGGCGATGGACATTTTTCGTCAGCGTCGCCCCGAAATGGCCTGGTTTTGTCATCTTACGGCGCACAGACATCTCTCAGGCAAGATAGCCAGCGTACGGAGCCAAGTCAAGAAATCCACCTGACCCAGTTTTCGCCAACCTGTCCTCAGGGGCAGGTATTAGCCATTTCAGAACGATCCCAGAATTTCCGCATACCCTAGCGCGCTCCATTTGCTATGGTGAGCCTTGGGTGCAAACCGGCAGGGAGTGCTGCGGATGTCCGTCCGTTTGGGCGAAATTTTAATTAAAGAAAGCCTGATCACGCAGGACCAGCTCCAGAAGGCGCTGGAGTTTCAGCGCGCCAATGGCGGGAAACTCGGGAGCTGCCTGACAAAGATGGGCTTCATTACCGACGATGACATTACGGGTGTGCTCTCCCGGCAGTACGGCGTTCCTTCCATCAATCTGAAGTATTACGAGATCGATCCCACGGTAATCAAGTTGATTCCCCAGGATACGGCGCTGCGCTACCAGGTGATTCCGCTCTCGCGCGTGGGCTCGGTGCTGACCATTGCGATGACCGACCCCACTAACGTTTTTGCCATGGACGACATCAAGTTCATGACCGGTTTCAACGTCGAACCGGTAGTAGCTTCGGAATCGGCCATTGGAGAGGCGATTACCCGCTGCTACGGCGGCACGGAATCCAACGTCGAAGAGCTCAGCAAGATGATGAAAGACCTGGTCGACGACGACCAGGAGCTGGAACTGGCTGGGGAAGAGACCGAGCTGGATACCGCCACGCTCGAAAAGGCCGCCGAAGAGGCGCCCATCATCAAATTGGTGAACTTGATCTTGACCGATTCCGTTAGACGCGGCGCGAGCGATATTCACATCGAACCTTACGAGCTGGAAATGCGCGTGCGGTTCCGCGTCGACGGCCAGTTGGCGACGGTGATGACGCCGCCGCTGCGCCTGAAAGACGCCATCACCAGCCGCCTGAAGATCATGGCCAAGCTGGACATCGCGGAAAAACGCTTGCCGCAAGACGGCCGCATCATGATCAAGTACAAGGCCGACGGGAAGAAGAAAGAGCTGGACTTCCGCGTTTCCACGGTCCCGACCCTGTACGGCGAAAAGGTCGTGCTTCGTTTGCTGGATAAGGAAAACCTGCGTCTGGACATGACCAAGCTGGGGTTTGAGGCGGAGTCACTGAAGAAATTCGAACGCAACATTTTGAAGCCCTACGGCATGGTGCTGGTGACGGGGCCGACGGGTTCGGGCAAGACGAACACGCTGTATTCCTCGGTGGCCACTTTGAATAAGGTCGACACCAACATCATGACCGCGGAAGATCCCGTCGAATTTCAGCTCGCGGGCATCAACCAGGTGCAGATGAAGGAGCAGATCGGCTTGAACTTCGCCGCCGCGCTGCGCGCCTTCCTGCGGCAAGATCCCAACATCATTCTGGTTGGAGAGATTCGAGATTTCGAAACGGCGGAAATCGGCGTGAAGGCGGCTCTCACCGGCCACATGGTGCTCTCGACGCTGCATACCAACGACGCACCATCCACCATCAGCCGTTTGATGAACATGGGAATCGAGCCCTTTCTGGTGGCTACGTCCGTGAATCTGATCTGCGCGCAGCGTCTCGTGCGCCGCATTTGTGTGAACTGCAAGGAAGAGCTCGAAGTTCCGCAGCAGGCGCTGATTGACGCGGGATACACCCCGGAAGAAGCCAAGACCACCAAGATTTATCACGGAAAGGGTTGTTCGACCTGCAACAAAGGCGGGTACAAAGGCCGCACGGGTTTGTACGAAGTAATGGAGATTAACGACGAACTTCGCGAATTGATTCTTGTCGGAGCTTCGGCTCTGGAATTAAAGAAGAAAGCGATCGAGCAAGGGATGATCACGCTGCGGCGGAGCGGATTGATCAAGGTAGCCCTGGGCCAGACTACGATGGAAGAGGTCTTGCGCGAAACGGTTCTTTAAGAAGAAGGTGAGCGATGGCTGGAATAACGCTGAGCGAGTTGCTGAAGAAAATGATCGAGATGGGCGGCAGCGACCTCCACATTACGACCAATAGCGCGCCACGCGTACGCGTACACGGAAGATTGCGCCCGCTGGACATGCCGCCGCTTACGGCGGCGGACACCAAGTCGCTGGCCTACAGCGTTTTGACGGACGCTCAAAAACACCGCTTCGAAGAAAATCTGGAGCTCGATTTTTCGTTTGGATTGAAAAACCTGGCCCGCTTCCGCGGCAACGTTTTTAATCAGCGGGGCGCGGTAGGCTCGGTCTTCCGCACCATTCCTTGGGAAATTAAAGGTTTCGATGCTCTGGGGTTGCCGCTGATCGTGAAGGGCCTGTGCGACAAGCCACGCGGTCTCGTGCTGGTGACCGGCCCGACGGGTTCGGGAAAGTCCACGACACTTGCCGCCATGCTCGACAAGATCAACGCCGAGCGCGAAGAGCACATGATCACCATCGAGGATCCCATCGAATTTCTGCACAACCACAAGAAATGCCTGGTGAACCAGCGGGAAGTCCACGCCGACACGCATTCCTTCGCCAACTCGCTGCGCGCCGCTCTTCGTGAAGACCCCGACGTGGTGCTCATCGGCGAAATGCGCGACCTCGAGACCATCGAATCGGCGCTGCGCATCGCCGAAACAGGCCACCTCACGTTCGCCACGCTGCACACCAATTCCGCAGCCTCCACGATCAACCGTATCATCGACGTTTTTCCCGCGCACCAGCAGCCGCAGATCCGCGCGCAGCTCTCCATGGTTCTAGAAGGCATTCTTTGCCAGGCGCTTCTCCCGCGCGCCGATAACCGCGGCCGCGTGATGATTATGGAAGTTCTCATTCCCACGCCCGCGATCCGCAACCTGGTCCGCGAAGACAAAATTCACCAGATTTATTCGGCCATGCAGACCGGGACCGGACAGACCGGTATGCAAACGTTCAACCAGGGTCTGGCATCCGCGTACTTCGCAAAAATGATCACCCTGGACATAGCGCTATCGCGCTCTTCGAATCCCGATGAGCTGCAGGACATGATCAATCGTGGCGTATCCACGCCGGGCGCCGGTTCGAAGATGCCGATGGCCAATAAGCGCTAACAGTTTTCGGGGGTTTTGAGGCTCCTTGTGGAATAGATTGATAGACTGAGGAGGCAAGCAAATGCCAGATTTCAAATATCGAGGTACGAACCGCTCCGGCGACAGCGTGAGCGGAGTGATGACCGCGGGAAGCAAGGCGGAGCTGCAGAATATCTTGCGGCGCCAGCAGATCACGCCCACCAAGATGTCCGAGAAAGGCCGGGAATTCAATATCCCGAGCTTCGGCGGCGGCGTGAATGCCAAGGAACTAGCCATCTTCACGCGCCAGTTCTCGGTGATGATCGACGCCGGCTTGCCGCTGGTGCAGTGTCTGGAGATTCTTGCCAGCCAGCAGGAGAACAAAATCTTTCAAAAGGTCTTGATTGGCACGCGCGGAGCAGTGGAAGGCGGCGCGACGCTTTCGGCGGCCATGCGCAGTTTTCCGAAGGTGTTCGACGCTCTCTATGTCAACATGGTGGAAGCCGGGGAAACGGGCGGTATTCTCGATACCATTTTGCAGCGCCTCTCCACCTACATTGAAAAGAACGTCAAACTGCAGCGCGCCGTCAAATCGGCCATGATTTATCCCATCGGCGTATTGAGCGTCGCTGGCGCTGTCATCACCCTCTTGTTGTGGAAGGTCGTGCCCATCTTCGCCACGTTATTCACCGGCCTGGGCGTGGATTTGCCTCTGCCTACAAGAATCGTCGTCGGGTTGAGCAATTTTATCGGCAGCATCTTCGGCCTTTTGATCTTCGTGGGCATCGGCGGATCAATTTTCGGATTAAAGGTGTGGCACGGCACCCCGCAGGGGCGCTATGCCATCGACGCCACGATTCTGAAATTGCCCGTACTCGGCCTCTTGATGCGAAAGATAGCTGTGGCGCGCTTTACTCGGACGCTCGGCACGCTGATCGCCAGCGGCGTACCCATTCTCGAGGGGCTAGACATCACCGCAAGAACCGCGGGGAATGCGGTGGTCGAAAAGGCTTTGTTCAAAGTAAGGAGGTCCCTCGAAGAAGGTAAATCCCTCGCCGAACCGCTGAAAGAATCCGCGGTGTTTCCCGGCATGGTCACCCAGATGATTGCCGTGGGCGAACAGACCGGCGCGATGGATGCCATGCTGCAGAAGATCGCCGATTTCTATGAGGAAGAAGTCGACGCCGCCGTGAAGGATCTGTTGACGGCACTCGAGCCGATCATGATTGTGTTCCTTGGATTGGTGGTCGGCGGAGTGGTTATTTCGTTGTACTTGCCCCTCTTCTCGCTCATCGGCAAGTTGAGCGAAGCACACTAACCGCGGCTTCCGTCCGCGCAAAGCGTTCCGGCAGGGGAGCAGTGAAGAAAGTCGCTGCCCTTCGCTTTCAGCTTAAGCGGCTGGCCGCTCCGCGGTCTCCTAGGCTAAGGAATGCCCGCAGGCTTCATCGGCCGCGGGATGCGGGCGATCGATGGATCAGAGCTTCACTACTCGGGAATGGCTGGACTGGCTGACACGCGTTCGTCTCCTGATGATCGTGCTCATCCTGGCTGTGGGTGTCGCTTGGCCGCAGTACGTTCCTGTCTCGCCTGCAAACCGTTATTTCCTTCCGCTGGTCATCTTTTGGATCACCATGGGAGTTCTCCACCTAATCCTGTTGCGCTGGGTTCCCGATGCGGAATGGCACGGCGGCCTGCAAGTCGCCAGCGACGTAATTATGATCTCCGCGGTGGTTTACGCCACCGGGCTGCAGGAGAGTTACTTCATCTCGTTGTATCTCCTGGTGATTATCGTCGCCAGCATTCTCTTCTCCCGCCGCGTGGCCTTCGCCACGGCCGCGTTGTGCATTGCTTTCCTGGGCGGAATGACCGCGCTGGCCTTTACAGGAGAGATTCCGCGGACATTTGCAAGCCTGCCTACGCCGGAGAGCTTGCGCACCTGGTTTCTCAGCAATCTCTTCGGTTTTTTCGCCGTCGCCTACTTGGCGAGCTTGCTTGCTCAATCGCTGCGCCGCAAGGGAGTGGAACTCGAAGCCAAGAGCGAAGAGCTGCTGGACTTGCAGGACTTCACCGAAGACATCATTCATTCCATGCGCGGCGGTTTGCTCACCACCGACCTGGAGGGCCGCATCGTTCTGCTGAATCGCACCGGAGAAGAGATTCTGGGCAACCGCTTTGCCTCCCTGCGCGGGCAAAAGCTCCAGGAAATCAACGAAAGCTTCTGGTTGCCTGTCGTACATGGCGCCGGCGACCGGCTCGCGCTTCGCAAAGAGATTGAATTCCGCACTCCGGACGGCCAGTTAAGATATTTGGGTATCAGCATCTCCCCGCTGCGCTCCAGGAACACCCAGCGCAGCGGCTATGTTTTCAATTTTCAGGACCTCACCGACCTGCGCCGCCTGGAACAGGAAGTGGCCACCAAGGAACGCATGGCGGCGCTCGGCCGCCTCTCCGCCGCGATCGCCCATGAAATCCGGCAGCCCTTGACGGCCATGGCCGGAGCAGTGAAGGAGCTTGCGCGCCTTGTCCCGCTGGAAGAAGACGAAAAGCATCTCGTAGGGATTGTCAGCAGGGAATCCGAGCGCTTGAATCACATCATCACGGATTTTCTCAACTATTCGCACGAAAAGAGCTATGAGTTTGCCGAAGCGGACGTGCGCGGTCTGCTCGAGGAAACTCTGATGCTGATCGAGAAAAAACCCGGCGCCGACACGAAGTACCGCATACTGCGCTCCTTCAACGGCCAGCAATTGCGCGCGCGCGTGGACGCCAGCAAGATTCGGCAGGTGTTCTGGAACCTTTGCGACAACGCCCTGCGGGCCATGCCCGATGGCGGCACTCTCACGGTTGGATTCGAAGAGCGGCCTTTTTGGCTGCGTATCGCTTTTCGCGACACAGGCATTGGTTTGGACGCCAAGCAAAAGGCCAAGATCTTCGAGCCGCTGCAATCGAGTTTCGAAGGCGGCACGGGGCTGGGGCTTTCCATCGTCTACCAGATCGTGCAGGCTCACAGCGGAAGAATCAGTGTCATCTCCGAAAAAGACCATGGCGCAGAATTTATCGTCGAATTGCCGCGGGTAACGTGAGGCGTTATGCAAGCCACAAAAACCGCAACAAAAGATGTGGTAAGGGAACTGCCACACATCCTTGTTGTGGATGACGAAAAATCGATCTGCGAACTGCTGGAGATCACCTTCCGCAAGGAAGGCCATCGCGTCGAGGTAGCCCACAGCGTGGAGGAAGCCAAGCGCAAGCTCGAATCGAAGATCTTTGACATCGTCATCTCCGACGTCCGCATGCCAGGAGCGGGCGGCGTGGACCTTCTCAAATTCACGAAAGAGGTTGCCCCGAACTGCTTCTTCCTGCTAATTACCGGCGTGCCCACGCTGGAGACGGCCATCGCCGCCATTAATTCGGGGGCCGATCGTTACGTGGTTAAAGACCACGAGCTCGTGGACCAGTTGCGCCGGGCCGTGCATGAGGTCTCGGAAAGCCTCCAGTGGAAGAAGGAAGCCGGCTACCTGCGCAGGGAACTCCGCCGCCTGACGGGGCTGGACAACATCATCGGGAAAAGCCCCAAGATGCGCGCCATTTTTGACTTGATCCAGACCGTTGCGCCGCAGTCCAGCAGAATGTTGATCACCGGCGAGAGCGGCACGGGCAAGGAACTCGTCGCGCGGGCCATCCATGAAAACAGCGCGCGCGCGCAAGCGCCCTTCATCACCATCAATTGCGGCGCTTTCCCGGAAACGCTGCTGGAATCGGAGCTGTTTGGCTACATGAAGGGCGCCTTCACGGGGGCCAACGAAAACCGCCAGGGACTTTTCCAGGCCGCTCATGGCGGCACTCTCTTCATGGACGAAATCGGAAACATGAGTCTCACCATGCAGGTGAAGCTCTATCGCGTCCTGCAGGAGGGCAAGGTGCGGCCCATCGGGAGCACGGACGAGAGCGACGTGGATGTGCGGATTATCGCCGCGACCAACAAGGAGTTCGAAAAAGAGATTGCCGAAGGCCGCTTCCGGGAAGATCTTTATTACCGGCTGAGTGTCATTCCCATCCAATTGCCGGCGCTCCGGGAGCGCCGCGAGGACATACCCATGCTGGCTCGCCATTTCCTCGAGCGTTTCCGCAAAAGCATGGAAAAGCCCATCGAGGGCATTTCACCGGAAGCCATGCGGCGGCTCGAGTCTTATGATTGGCCCGGCAATGTGCGCGAGCTGGAAAATACCATGGAGCGCGCCGTGGCCCTGGAGTCCGGGGCGGAAATTTCCTTGCGCGTGCTGCCCGATCGCATCGCGGGTTATGCCTCGAATTCCTCCTCCACTTCTCCAGGCAGCCAGACCGCTTTTCCTTCAGACGGAGTCGATTTCGAAAAGGAAATCGCCGAGGCCGAGCGGCATTACTTGCAGGCCGCCCTCGAAAAATCCGCCGGCGTGCGCACCCGCGCAGCCGAACTTCTGAAGATCAGCTACCGCTCCTTCCGGCACTATGCCAAGAAGCATAATTTGTAATTTATTTATAGCCGCGCACATCCCTGTGGCCCCTACGATTCAACGAGCGCCTTTTCCATTGCAGCGCCCGGTATCTGCCGCCGGGTTCGACTTTCTTTCCAGGCACGCACGGGGTATCCGATAGCCCAAACCACCAATAGAGCCATGGCTGGCTCCATGGGGTGGCGGTAGCGTGGTGTATTGTGAGTGACGTAGTAGACCAGCGGGAAGAAGAAAAACACTGCACCCAACGGCAAATAGCGCATTGGCTGGGCGCGCCTGGCAAAAATCAGACCGGTCCATGCAAAAATTGAAAATAAACAATTAAATAGGAGCACGGCTTTTGCCCAAAGCGGTATTTTAAACCATACGTCCATAATCGGATCATCGGTGCCAGTCCAATTTTGGATAAATCGATGCCATTCGAAGCGCGCCACGTCCGAAGGGTGGGTCTTTATGAAGTCGATGGCCAGCCGCTCTTTTTCCTGCATGTAGGCTAGCTCACCCATTTGCGCGAACTTCATACCTTCCTGGTCATCGTCGTTGGGGTGAAGCCACCAGGTCCAGGTGTCAGGAACCTGCGGATTGTTCCCCAACCATAGTTCCAAGCCGAAATTGGATCTCAGCAGTACTTTGCCGTGAAAAATAATTTGATTGCGAATAACCCAGGGAGCGATCCCCGCGATAAAAACGGCTGCTGCCACCGCAGTAAGCCGCAACCAGGCAGCGCCCCGCTTATGCGCCCTGTATGCGGCATAGGCAAATAAGCCAGGCAATACGGAAAGCACGGTGGCATTCACCAGCGCGCCGAAGGCCCATAATCCGCCATATCCGGCCCATTGTGCCGTGCTGTCGGTATCATCCAGTTCATAAGTGGCCCAAAGAATCAAAGTCAATGCCAAAGCGCACAGGCTGGTGTCCCATATCCATGCAGCGGGCCAGAAGAAGGCGGGGTAATAAAATATCCAAAGCCACGCGGCGGCGGCCCCCACGGCGGGCCCAAAGAGTCTGCGTCCGATGGCGAACAACGGCAAACAGACCAGAGCGGAAAATATGCAGTTCAGCACTTTGACGGCTACCTCGGAATGTACGGTGGCAATCCCAAAGATTTTGGAGACTGCCGCGAATAGGTATGGATAAATGGGGGTCAGCCACGCTGTCGGCCCGGTGTCAAATTTAAGGGGGGAGCTGAAACCACGGCCTTCGGCGATATGAATGGCGATTCGTACTGTTTCTTGAGCCATGATAAGGTGCCCGTTCGGCACAGTACGCCTGGTGAGCACCCCAACGAAAAGATATGCTAAACGGAGGACGAGTGCCGCAACTACAATGACCATCGGTGACATGAGGAATTTCCGAATACGTTTCAAAAATCACTCCAATATATCCGTTCATTCCGGAACTCGTGATTCTTAGTATCGACAAGAAAGCGAGAGACTGGCAATAGTTTTGATGTGGCGCGTACCCTATTTGAAACCATGCATGGGAAACCGGCCGCGCACGAGGCCCTGCCGCACGCCCTTCCACGATTTAGTGTCCGATGCAAATGGAGCCAGACTGGGTCTTCGCTCATGAGCGAGAAACGTATTTACAGGTGACAATTTTTGCTTGTGTGCATGGACTTAAATGACAAAAAAGGTCATTTGGCAGGGTGGAAAAGCCGTTGCTTGGGCCTTGGAGATTCGGAAGCACCCACTAAGCTCCCTGGTATCATAGGGTTAAACGGTCAGTTCAAATGAGGTTGTCGATTGGCATTCATTTTGCATATTCTCCGGTGTGCTCTGGCACTTTAAACAATCTCAAGGAGACTGTATCTATATGAAGAAACAAAAGGGTTTCTCGCTTATCGAATTGCTGATCGTCGTGGCGATCATTCTGATCATCGCGGCTATCGCCATCCCCAACCTGCTGCGCTCGAAGATGGCTGC
>JAYVMO010000136.1:0-12094 GCA_043758915.1 Acidobacteriota bacterium
GGAAAGGCTCGACGCCGATCTGCAATACGTGCGCGACATGGGCTTGAATACCATTCGTCTGGAAGGGCACCTGGATCGCGATGAGTTTTTCGAAAAGACCGACCGGCTGGGAATTCTGGTGATGCCAGGGTGGTCGTGCTGCGATGCTTGGGAGCGTTGGAAGGATTGGAAGGAGGAGCAGCACGCGGTCGCGGCGGCTTCCTTAAAGAGCCAGATTCGGCGGCTGCGCAATCATCCGAGCGTCTTCGTATGGCTATATGGTAGCGACGGGCCACCGCCAGCCGATGTCGAGAGAATGTATCTCGGGATCTTGAAGAACCTGGAGTGGCCCAATCCGTCAATTTCTTCGGCTTCGCAGCACCCCACGACGGTCACGGGAAAATCGGGCGTAAAGATGACCGGGCCGTATGATTTCGTGCCGCCGGTTTATTGGCTGACGGACCAGAAGGCGGGGGGAGCGCACGGCTACAACACGGAGACGAGTCCGGGGCCGGCGATCCCGCCGCGGGAATCGCTGGAGAAATTCATCCCGAAGGAGCAGTTGTGGCCGATCGGCGATACCTGGAATTTTCATGCCGGAGGAGAGCGGTTCACCACCATCGATGTATTTACCGAAGGGCTGACGCGGCGCTATGGAAAGGCGGCGAACCTGGATGACTTCTTACGGAAGGCGCAGGCCATCACGTATGACGGGGAGCGGGCGATGTTTGAGGCTTACGCGCGCAACAAGTACAAATCGACAGGCGTTATCCAGTGGATGCTGAACAATGCGTGGCCCTCGACGATTTGGCACCTTTACGACTATTACCTTGTGCCGGCGGGCGGGTATTTCGGAACGAAAAAGGCTTGCGAGCTGCTGCACGTGCAGTATTCCTACGACGACGATTCCGTGGCGGTGATCAACAGCACGTATGAGGCGCAGAAGGGAATGAAGGCCAGCGCGAAGATCTACAACCTCGACGCGAAGGAGATGGCTTCGCAGGAGGCGACGCTGGACCTGGGGCCGGACAGCAGCACCAAGGCGTTCGATCTGCCGAAAGTCGAAGGCTTGACGGTGACGTACTTTGTGCGGCTGCAATTGCACGACGCGGGCGGGAAGCTGGTCAGCGACAATTTTTACTGGCTTTCGACGAAGCCCGATGTGCTGGACTGGGCCCATAAAAAGGACACGGTATACACGCCGCAAAAGGAGTTTGGTGACCTGACCGGACTCAACTCGCTGCCGCAAGTGAAACTGGAAGTTAGTGTGGCGAACAAACAGGAGGCCGGCAAGGGCACAACGCATGTGCAGGTGCGCAACCCGAGCGCCAGCGTGGCGTTTATGGTGCACCTGCGGGTGACGCGAGGGAAGAGCGGCGAAGACGTCGTGCCGATCCTCTGGGAGGATAACTATTTTTCGTTGTTGCCCGGCAAGAAGAGGGAAGTGAGCGCGTCGTACGACGTTCGCGCGTTGGGTGGGGCAGCAGCTGTGTTGGAAATCGATGGGTTCAACATTGCTTCGCAAACAATCCAGTGAGGACTTCTGCTTCGACTGGCCACGAAGCGCCATTCGAGCAATGAATGCGTACAAGCAAGCTCAGGCGTGCTGTGCAAGGGTAGCCAAGCCGGCGGTTCTGAGCAGACGTAGAAAGCGCGGGTCGCGGCGGATGGCGTCGTAGACGGGGTCCACCTTTTGCAATGCCGCGACAGCGGAGTTCACGCGGCAGCGCTACGCAAGGAAACCTTGAATTGCTGCCAGTTCCCCCGGCACAACCGTAGGCTGTTGGCCCGGCATCCAATGCGGTAGAATCAAGCAGCCCTCGGATCTGGCAGGAAATTGGGCGATGAGGTGCATCGGCGTTGCAGTGTGCCGAGCACGGGAGAGTGGAAATTATGAAAAAATTATCGGGATTTCTCGCTACGGCGGCACTTGGGCTGATTCTGGCCGGGACGGCGGCGGCCGACACGCTGGAATTGAAGGATGGGCGCGTTTTGCAAGGCAGGTACCTCGGCGGCACGCAAGCTGTGTTGCGGTTTGCAGTGAACGGGGAAGTGCAGACCTTCGGCGTGAACGATATTGTGGCGCTGACATTTACGCGAGGTTCAGGCAGCGCCGCGGCTGCCGAGCCGGCGCAAACTGCGCCCGCAAGAGCAACGCATTCCATGCGCGCTGCGGCCACCGGCAACATGGTGACAATCCCTGCTGGCCAGTCGTTGCTGGTGCGCATGATCGATGGCGTGGACTCCAAGAAAAACAACGTGGGAGACGTTTTTCACGCGAGCCTGGAAACCGACCTGACAGTGAACGACATCGTGGTTGCGCGCAAGGGAACGGATGTGTACGGGCGGCTCGCGGAAGCCAAGGAGGCCGGACACTACGCCGCCAGTGCGGAGTTGCAGTTGGAACTAACGCGCTTAGTGATCGACGGAAAAGACTATCCGGTGGTCAGCAGCGACTATGAAGTAAAAGGGAAAGGCCGCGGCGGGGACACCGCGAAGAAAGTCGGTGGTGGAGCCGTGTTAGGCGCGATCATCGGCGGAATCGCTGGCGGCGGCACGGGCGCGGCGATCGGCGCAGGGGTCGGCTCGGCGGCAGGCGCGGGGGTGCAGACGCTCACGCGCGGGCAGCAGGTGAGGGTGCCCAGCGAAACCTTGCTGGAGTTCCGGCTGCAACAGCCTGTGACCGTGACGCCGACGCAGCGGTAGTGCCGGCAATCTGCATCGAATAGCGCATGTTATGCCAACGGGGCGGGCTTCGGCCCGCCCTTCGATTTTCCATAATAGAGGAGTCTGAGCGGCCGGCGCCTGCTGGCCTCTTGGCCCCGCTTCCGGGCCTGTTATCGAGTAGGCCCCACGCGCCCGAAATTCTCTCTTGCTACTCCTGCTGTTAGTCACTAAGATACCCCCTCAAGTGAGGAGACCATGCCAAAAGAAAAGCCACGCGTAAATATCGGAGCGGTGATCAAGACCTACCGCAGCCAGCGGGGACTGTCGCAAGGCGACATCGAGCGCCGCACCGGACTGCTGCGCTGCTACCTCTCGCGCGTCGAGAACGGCCACACCGTGCCGTCGCTCGAGACGCTCGCCAAGATTGCCGAAGCCATGGATATTTCTCTAGCCGATTTCTTTCCCGGCACGGAGACGCCGCGCGACCGCGAGACGCAGAAGATGCTCGGCGAATTGTCGCCGGACGAAATCCGCTTCCTGGGCGAAATCAAGAGGTACAGCAACACGCTTTCCGATGGCGACAAGCGGCTGGTATTGGCCATGATCCGCAAGATGGCCACCCTGATTCCGCCACCTTCCGCGAAAAGGCCGATGATGCGCCGGCCCACAGCCTAGCCGTCGTGTGCAAAGATTGAGTTTGAGAAATGTGCGGCGATACTACCGCGCATTTTCATTTTCTAGCCGCCTATCTGAACTTAGCTGGCTTGGCCGCGGATGAGGCGGATGGCATCGGGAAGGGCAGCGTCGCGGCTGCCGTTGGTGGAGGATTGGGCTTCCGCGTCGGGCAAAGCGTCGCCTTCGCCGGGAGCGAGGAACAGATTAGCTTCGACGGCATGCTGCTTTGTATAGAGGTCGTAGTAGCGGCCACCGAGGGCGTAAAGCGTTGCGTGCGTGCCGCGTTCGATGATGCGCCCGGCTTCGACGACGAGAATTTGGTCAGCGCGGCGGATGGTGGATAGGCGGTGGGCGATAACGAATGTCGTGCGGCCGCGCATAAGATAGCGCAAGCCTTCCTGAATGAGGGCCTCGGACTCCGAATCGAGGCTGGAGGTGGCTTCATCGAGGATGAGGATGCGCGGATCGGCCAGAATGGCGCGGGCGATGGACACACGCTGCTTCTGGCCGCCGGACAGCTTTACGCCGCGTTCGCCCACGATCGTCTCGTACTTCAACTCGAAGGACTCCGCAAATTCATCGACGCGGGCAATGTGGCAGGCGGCCAGAATTTCCTCCTGCTTGGCGTCGGGGCGAGCGAAGGCCACATTTTCGCGGATGGTGCCGTCGAAGAGAAAAGTCTCCTGAAGAACGACGCCGAGCTGCGTGCGGTAGGAGTCCAACTTGACGGTTGAGAGATCGATGCCATCGACGAGCACGCGGCCGTTCGAGGGCACGTAAAACGCGGCAAGCAACCCAATGATGGTGGATTTGCCCGCCCCGGAAGGGCCAACCAGAGCCGTGACCGTGCCGGGCTGCGCTTCAAAGCTCACGCTGCGCAGAACTTCCTTGCGTGAGTCGTAGGCAAAACTCACATCCTCCATCACCACACGGCCATCGACACGCGCAAGCGTGACGGCGCGGCCGGGCGCTTCGTCTTCCATTTTTTCGCTCAGGATTTCGCGGGTGCGCTCGAGCCCGGTGATGGCTTCGGTGATTTGCGTGCCGATGGCGACGATTTGGAAGACGGGAGCGACGAGCAGACCGAGGAAGATATTGAACGCAAAAAATGTTCCCAGCGTCATGCTGCCGCCAAGAATCTTGTGTGCGCCGAGCTCCATGACGGTGGCGCTAACGATGCCCATGAGGCCTGCGGCGGAAAGACTCATGAGTGAGGTAGCGGTCAGCGTCTTCAAAACATTGTCGAGTAGACGCTGGACACCGGCGGCGAATATTCTTTCTTCGCGAACTTCGGCATGATAACCCTTCACCACGCGGACGCCACCGAGAGACTCCGTGAGCCGCCCGGTCACTTCCGCGGTTATCTTCGGGCGCGCCCGGAAGATCGGGCGAATGGTTTTGAAAGCCAGATTGATGCCGAAGGCGAACAACATCAGGATCGCGAAAGCCACCGCGGTCATGATGACGCTGGTGTGAATCAGATAGACCAGCGCGATCACTGCGGTCATAAGCCCGCCGACGAACTCCACCAGTCCGGTGCCGATGAGATTGCGCACGCCTTCGACGTCGCTCATGATGCGTGAAACAAGAACGCCGGTCTTGTTGGCGTCGTAAAACGAAACAGGCAGGCGGCCGATGTGCGCCTGCACCTTGCGCCGCAGCTCGGTGATCATCTTCTGCGCGGATTTGGATAGAAGTTGCGTCAATGTAAAGGAAGTTAGTCCCTGCACGATGGTGGCAACCAAGATTCCGAACACAATGGGCGTCAGCAGACTCAACTGCTTTTTTACGACCACGTTGTCCACGAAATACTTTGTGGACGCGGGAAGCACCAGCCCGGAAAGCCGGTTGATGGCCATCAGTATAAAGCCGAGGGCCAGCAAGCCCCGGCGCGGCTGCATCAAGGCCCAGACGTCGGGTAGATTTTTCCACGCGTTCTTCCGTTTCTTGCTTTCCGAGGGTGCGGGGGTGTTTTTTTCGCTGGCCATTTTCAGGACCGTTCACGGTCTGCGTTCTTGGATTCCGCGGCGCGGAGAAAGACTACACGACGAGGCTGGCAATTCAGGTGTTATATCCGGCCCTTCGAAGGGGCGCGGCATGCTGCGCCCCTGCTGGGCAACCCACGCGAGTTGTTAGGGTTTTTGCTGGGTGCTGCTGGCTTCCGCTGCGCTCGTTGCGAGTAATACACTTAGTCTGCCGCGGAACTGCTGCGCGGAATGCCAGTGGAAGCGGGGCGATCGAGGTTCAGAACGCTGGAGATGAACTCGCTGACGGTGAAGCCGAGATGGCCCCAGAGCCGGCGCTTCAGGCTGGTGTAGTCCTGTGTGCCGATGAAGAGATCGCCCACCAACTGGCGAAAAACAGGGCTTCGGCGCAAAAACTGCACCATGCGCGTGGTAACGGCGGTGCCCAGGAATGATCCGCGGTAGAACCTTCTTACGATGCGCGAGGCAAATTCCAGCTCGGCGGAAAAAGATGCTTTAACCCAAGCAGGATATTTCTCCGGACAGCCCTCGGCCAGCGAGCGTCCCAGCAGTTCGCCCGAGCGCATGGCATAAAAGAGACCTTCTCCGGTGAGCGGATCGACCCACGCCGCGGCGTCGCCAATCAGCGCCCAGTTCTTGCCCAGTACCGGGCGATCGCGCAGGGTGTGCTCCTGCGGCGAAGGCAAAACGTGGCTAAAGAATTTGGCCCCTTCCGTGGAGATATTGTGCTTGCCGACAAAAGTATTCAGGTGGCCCCTCAACTCCGTACTGGTGTGCGCGGCCATGCTCCCGCATATCCCCACGGAACGGTGGTCGGACCGCGGGAAAGACCAAATGTAGCCTTCAAAATGCGGAAGAAATTTTATGGTGATGGCGTCGGCGG
Organism: Acidobacteriota bacterium; assembly: GCA_043758915.1. Taxonomy (GTDB): domain Bacteria; phylum Acidobacteriota; class Terriglobia; order Acidiferrales; family UBA7541; genus Acidiferrum. The sequence continues at coordinate 6,190 of JAYVMO010000136.1, forward strand.
TTTGCGGGATGAAGTATCCCTGGGTCATCTCCAATTCATCGCGCTGCAGCGCGCGGGTCTCCGGCAGCAATTGATTGCGCGCCCCGGCGGCCAAGACCAGAAAATCCGCCGGCTTCCACTCGCCGTCGGCGCAGTAGCGCGGCTTGGGCGAAGCGGTATCCACGCCGATCACGTGAGAGCGCTGCACGTTGCAGCCCGCGGCCTGGGCGCGCTCCAGCAACATGCCGTTCAGCACCACGCGCGAATAGATCACAATGGGGTGCGCCAGTTCCAGCTCCGCATGCTGCTCATTGCTGCTGATGAGGTCGATCGTGTGAACCAGTTTCTTTGGATAAGAATTGTCCAGCAGGAAAGGGAAGCATTTGACCGCTTTGTGGGTTAGCCCGCCCCCGCAGGGCTTTTCCCACGCCAGATGTTCGTCAAAAATATTTACTTGGTGTCCCGCAAGCGCAAGTTGTTCGCCGCACATCGCGCCGGATGGTCCGCCGCCGATAATTGCAATCTCAGCCATGTTTGTGTCGCGCTGAAAATCTCGAAATTCGATTCCGGGCGCGGAACTCCAGAACCGCCAGGGATCTTCGAAGTCGAACCCTCTCAGGTGACGGGGAAGATCACCAAGCAAAAACCAGCCTGGAGTATAGCACCGAAAACGGCTGCGGCTGACGGTGCGCCAGTCACTTCACGGACACAATCTGTTCCCGCGCGCTGGAGCATATTGAACAGCGCCATAAACGGGGCGAGCAAAGCGAGCAGGACTTCGCCGCTGTGTAAATAGAAAATTCCCAAGAGAAGCGCGCCCCACATTACCAGACGGAATGCGGGACCGCGAGCAAGGCGCGGACAGCAGTAGGCGATTTCATCGGGCAGCAACGCCTCGCGGACTCCGCGGCTCCGGCGCGTGATAAACTAACCTTTGGGGAAGCACCACACTTTTTCTTATCCACGCCCGCTTGGAGATTCCTTGAATTCGGCGAGATTCACTCTGGAGGAAGCGATTGTGCGGTTTGGCCGCCAGAAACGCAGCGGCCGCCGCGTCGTTTTCACCAACGGCTGTTTCGATCTGCTGCATCCCGGCCATATTTGCAGCCTGGAGCAAGCGCGCCAGCTCGGGGATGCGCTCATCGTGGGACTGAACAGCGATGCCAGCGTGCGGCAGCTCAAGGGCGAGGGGCGCCCAGTGCTTCCGGAGCGCGAACGCGCGGAGATTCTTGCCGCGCTGGAGTGTGTGGATGCCGTCGTGATTTTCGACGGCCTTACCCCGCGCGAAACCATTGCCAAGCTGCTGCCCGATATTTTGGTGAAGGGCGGCGACTGGCCCGGCGATCAGATTGTCGGACGGGAAGAGGTCGAAGCGGCGGGCGGACGAGTGGTCTCTATTCCCGTTGTGCCAGGCTACTCCACGACGGAAATTCTCCGAAAGATCCGCGAAGGCGCGCCGGCCTCGCGCATGGAATCCTGATCGCCCCATGATACTTCCCGCGGTCCGCGAAAGATTGGAGGCCGTTCTCCGCCATCCTGCAATGGAAGGCGCGTTGGGGGCGTTGCGCTCCGGTGGGCAGCATGTTTCGGTCGCCGGACTCCACGATGTGGCCAAGGCGCTGGTGGCCGCTTATCTCACGCACGAGTTGCGGCGTCCCGCCTTTTTCGTTACCGAATCGAATCGCCGCGCGGAATCGCTGGCCGAAACCATCCGTTTTTTCTCCAGCATTTTTCCGGGTCCGACCGGCGGCGTCGCCACGCTTCCGGCATTCGATACGCTGCCGTGGGAATCGCAAAGCCCGCACGCGGACATTTTGGAACGCCGTGCCGCCACGCTTTTCCGGCTCACGGACGGCCAGATTTCCATGGTCATCGCTCCCGTGGCCGCCGCGCTTTGGCGCTACCAGGACCCCGTGATTTACCTCTCGCTGGCGCGCACCCTGGCAAAGGATGTCGATGTGCCTCACGAAGAATTGATCGCACACTTTGCCGGAATCGGTTACACGCGCACGGAGATGGTCGAGCTTCCGGGACAGTTTGCCGTGCGCGGCGGGATAGTGGATGTGTTCTCGCCGGAAGCTGCGCGTCCCGTGCGCATCGAATTGCTCGGCGACACGGTCGAGTCGGTTCGAGAATTCGATCCGCGCACGCAACGGTCCATCGCACCCGTACAACGGACGACCCTGCTGCCGCTGACGGAATGGAATTGGTCCGGAGCGGGTAGCGGGCAAGCGGGTGAGGGAGCGTGGGAGAATCACACTTTTTTTGGTCCGCACGAAGAAACGGGGCAGAGCGCGCTGTTTGAGCTTGCGGAAAGCTCGCTGCGCCCCGTGGTGTTTCTCGATGAACCGCAAGCGCTGCGCGAGGCCGCTGCGAAGCATCTGGCGCATGCCACGGAGATTTACGAGCGTCATGGCCAGGCCAATGCGCCGGCCGCTCCTCACTTTTTCTGGAGCGAAGGCGAGTTTTCCCGTCTTTTGGAAAAGTCCTCGCGGGTTCATCTTGAACAACTGGCGCTGAACATCGGCTCCACTCCCCAATTCGAAATGTCCTCGCGGCCAAGCACGCGGTTCCACGGCGATGTCGTAGCGTGCATGGGCGATGTGAAATCGCAGCTCGGGGACGGAGGCAAAGTTTTTCTCACCGCGGCCAGCACCGGTGAAATCGAGCGGTTTGCCCATATCTGCCGTGAATATGAAGTGCCCTACGTGCTCGGAGAGTCGGAAGACGCCGCGGCAGGCTTCACCGCCGAGGGCGCGCTCGAATCCGCTGGCGTGCTGCTGATTCGCGCGCCGTTTTCCGCGGGCGTCACGTTTCCGGACGCCAAGCTCACTCTCCTGGGCCACGCCGATCTCTTCGACGTCATACCGACGGTGGAGCGCCCTAGCCGCAAGATTCGGACTTCAGGATTCTTTAGCGATTTCGCGGAATTGAAGGCGGGCGATTTTGTGGTCCACGTGGACCACGGTATCGGCCAATTTGAGGGACTCCGGCAGATTGAATCCAGCGGACGAAGCGGAGAGTTCATGCTGCTGAAGTATGCGGAGGACGCCAGGCTCTACGTCCCGCTCGAGCGCATGGACCTGGTGCAGAGTTATCGCGTCATCGAGGGCGCTTCCGCTGCTCTCGATAGGCTTGGCGGCACGGCCTGGAACACCCGTAAAACGCGCGCGCGAAAATCGGTCGAGGACATGGCCGATCAACTGCTCGCACTCTACGCGGCGAGAAAGACGGCTCAGGGATTTGCATTTTCTCCGGACGGGAATTTTCAGCGGGAATTCGAGGATGCTTTCGAGTTCGAAGAGACGGTGGACCAGAACGCCGCGATTATTGACATCAAGAAAGACATGGAGCGCGCAACGCCCATGGACCGCCTGCTTTGCGGCGATGTGGGTTACGGAAAGACCGAAGTGGCCATGCGCGCGGCGTTCAAAGCCGTGGGCGATGGCAAGCAAGTCGTCGTTCTTTCACCGACAACCGTGCTGGCCTTTCAGCACTTTGAGACCTTCAAGAGCCGCTTTGCCGCTTTTCCGGTAAAAATTGAAATGCTCAGCCGCTTTCGCAACGCCGCCGAGCAGAAAAAAATCCTCGCGGATGTGGAAGCGGGCAAAGTGGACGTAATTATTGGCACGCACCGGCTGCTATCAAAAGACGTGAAATTCAACGATCTCGGCCTGCTGGTCGTGGACGAGGAACAGCGCTTCGGCGTGGCGCACAAAGAGCGTCTCAAAGAGATGCGCCAGAACGTCGATGCTTTGGCGCTTTCCGCCACGCCCATTCCACGCACGTTGCACATGTCGCTGGTCGGTCTGCGCGACATGTCGGTGATCGAAACGCCGCCACGCGACCGCCTGGCCATTCAAACCGTCGTCTCTCCCTTTCAGGAAGAGTTGGTTCAGCGCGCCATTGAAAACGAGTTGTCGCGCGAAGGGCAGGTCTATTTCATTCACAATCGCGTGGAATCCATCTATTCGCTAGCTGAACTCGTGAGTCGCCTGGTGCCTAAAGCTCGCGTGGTGGTAGCCCACGGGCAATTGGGCGAGAAAGAGCTCGAGAGCGCGATGCTCAAGTTCATTCGCGATGAAGCCGACGTGCTGGTGGCCACCACCATTGTGGAAAACGGCCTGGACATCCCGCGCGCCAATACCATCCTGATCAATCGCGCGGACCGCTTGGGCCTGGCCGAACTTTATCAGTTGCGCGGCCGTGTGGGGCGTTCGACGCAGCGGGCTTATGCGTATCTCCTGGTCCCACCGGAAGGCACGTTGTCCGAGATCGCTCGCAAACGCCTCTCGGCCATGAAGGAGTTCAGCGAGCTGGGCGCGGGCTTCCGCATCGCCGCTCTGGATCTCGAGTTGCGCGGCGCCGGCAATATGCTCGGACGCCAGCAACACGGGCACATCGAGGCCATCGGCTTCGACATGTACTGCCAGATGCTGGAGCGCGCCGTTTCAAAGCTCAAAGGCGAAGAGGCTGCTCCCGAACTGCGCACGACCCTTAGTCTTGGCTATGATGTGCGCATCCCGCAGGCCTATATTCCCAGCGAAAATCTCCGTCTTCGCACCTACAAACGAATTTCCACGATTGCCACGGAAGAGGAGAAGCAGGACGTTCGCCGCGAGCTCGAGGATCGCTTCGGGGCGCTGCCCGCCTCGGTAGAAAACCTTTTGGAGTATGCGGTCCTCAAATCCATGTGCGAGCGGTTGCGCATTTCGGCGGTCGAACGCCAAGGAACCCGCATCGCCTTGCGGTTCCATGCGGAAACGACGCTGGATCCGGCGGTTTTGGTGAAAGTCGTGCGCTCCCGAAAGGGCATCAAACTGGACCCCAGTGGAGTACTCTGGATGGAGGTAACCCGGGGCGAATCGGTGCCCGGCGCGCTCAGAAACGTATTGCTCGGCCTTCAAGGGCAGGGCTAAACTTTAGGGGTGAGGAAATCCATGCGAAACCCAGCAGTAGCAGCGGCTCTTGTGGCCGCGTTATGCGCCGCCCTGCCCCTCGTGGCGCAGGACAAGCCGGCTGCTCCGGCCACCGGCAAGCCAGGCACCACGCGACAGGCCAAGCCTGCCACGGGCGCCCAGAAGCCTGCCGCCACCGCCGTCAGCAAAGTAACCGACTCCGGCGCGGGCAAGGTCGTGGAAGAGATCATCGCGCGCGTCAACAACGAGATTATTACCCGCTCGGAGCTGGATCGTTCCCGCGCGACCGCCGCCGATGAAGCCAAGCAGGATTGCCAGAATCGCTGCACGCCGGAGCAACTGCAAGTTGAGGTCGAAAACCGGCAGAAGAATTCCTTGCGCGATCTCGTCGACCAGTCGCTGCTGGTACAACGCGCCAAGGATATGGGCGTCAGCGTCGAGCCGGAGGTCATCAAGAAGCTGGATCAGATCCGCATTCAGAACAACCTGAAAAGCATGGAAGATCTCGAGAAGGCGGTGTCCGGGCAGGGCCTGAACTGGGAAGATTTTAAAAACAACATCCGCAACGGGCTGCTGACCCAGCGCGTGATCGGCAGCGAGGTGGGCTCGCACATCGCTATCGGCAGGGATGAGGTCGAGAAATACTACAACGAGCACAAACAGGATTTTGTGCGCCCGGAGCAAGTGGCGTTGCGCTCCATTGAAGTGAACACGGAAAACAAAAAGCCCGAGGAGATTCCGGACCTGAGGAAAAAAGCGGAGACCACGCTCCAGCGCATCAAGGACGGCGAGGATTTCGCCGAGATGGCCAAGCGCTTCTCCGATGGCGCCACCGCCAAGCAGGGCGGCTACCTGGGCGTTTATAAGCGCGGTGAGCTGTCGAAAGAACTTGAGGACACCGTTTTCAAGATGAAGAAGAACGAACTGACTGGCGTGCTGGAGACCAAGCAGGGCTTCCTGATATTGCAGGTCATGGAGCACTACACGGAGGGCCAGCAGCCGCTTTC
>JAYVMO010000137.1:0-16033 GCA_043758915.1 Acidobacteriota bacterium
ACACCGCGCTTTTCCTGCTGCTCAGCGGCTTCATTCTCTACATGGCCTTCGACGCCATGCGCACCGCCAAGGCCAAGAACCTGGGCGAAACTCCCGCCGATCCTCTCGAGTCCTGGACCAAGAACCGTCCCGTCGGCCCCATGATTCTCATTGGCCTCGGCGTGCTCTTTCTCTTGAACAATTTCGATTGGTTTTCGTTTCACCGGATAGGCCGGTTGTTCTGGCCCATCGTCCTGATCGGTGTGGGCATTCTGATGTTCCGAAACCGGCTCGGCCGCAGTTCGTAGCCAGCCTTTTGGTGGGAGCTTTATAGGTGAAGGAGTTTCGCGATGAGTGACAAAGTTCGCTGCAGTTGCCGCCGCTGCGTCATCCGCAGCCTCATGGGGCCTGCCATCGTCATTGCCATCGGAATTCTCTTCCTGCTCAGCGAGACGCGCGGCTGGGATTATGATTTCCGCAACACGTTTCCGGTCATCCTGATCGTCATGGGCCTCATTAGCCTGGCTTCCGCTCTCGCTCCCATGGACGGGCATATCTCCTCCACCGTTCCGCCTGTCGCCGCTCCTGGTGCTCCAGGTTCCGCGCCCGTCGCGCCACAAAATCCTATCTCCGGTCAGGGTCAATAAACTCTTATGGCTCGCCTTCGTCCACGCGGCAGTTCGCTCTTTTCAGGCCTCGTACTGATCTTGGTTGGAGTTCTGCTGCTGCTTCACAACTACCAGAGTTACAACATCGCTCATACCCTCGGTCACTGGTGGCCGCTCATCCTGATCTTCTGGGGCGCCGTCAAGCTCTACGAGCGCACTGCCGGTGGCCGTTCCGATGATTCGGGGGGCGCCGGCATTTCCGTTGGTGAGGTTTTTCTCGTACTCGGTTTGCTGGCACTCGTCGGCGGCGTCGCCGGCTGGGATGTCACCAAGGAAAAATTCGGAGACAGCATCAGCTTTGGTGACTCCTACCCCATCGATCTCGATGTCGCACCAAAGACCATTCCCCCCGGCGCCCGCATCACCATCCATAACACGCGCGGCGACATCACCGTGCGCGCTTCCGATACCCCGGAGATTCGCGTCTCTGGCAAGAAAAACGTCAAGGCCTGGAGCGCATCCGACGCCGAGCGCCTCGCCAAACCCGTTTCCGTCAAAATTGTCCAGAATGGCGATGGTTTCGAAATTCATCCTACCGGCATCAGCCCCGGCGATTCGCGCATTGGCGTGGACATGGAGATCGACGTTCCCGCCAAGTCCGCGCTCACCGTGCGCAGTGAGCACGGCGACGTGACTGTTTCCGACATGGCCACGCCGGTCACGGTGAACAGCCTCCACGGTGACGTGGAAGTCCGGAACACTGCCGGCGACGTCGACATCGACATGCGCAAAGGCGATGTAAAAGTCTCCGACATCAAAGGCAACGTGAAAATCTCCGGCAAAGGCGGGGAAGTCGAGGTAGTCACCGCCAGCGGCAGTTTCACTCTCGACGGTGAATTTTACGGACCCATTCGCGCCGACAAAATCGCCAAGGGCGTGCGCTTCATTTCCCAGCGCACCGACCTCACGCTTACGCAGCTTTCCGGGCACATGGAAACCAGCTCCGGAAATCTAGAAATCGCCGACGCACCCGGCGATCTCGCGTTGCGCACCAATTCCTACGATGTGGCCATCGAGAACACCGGAGGCAAAGTCAAAATCGACAATCGCAATGGCAATGTCGACGTGCGCTTCTCTTCTCCGCCCAAGGAAGACATCGAAATCACCAACTCCAATTCCACCATCTCTCTCAGCTTCCCCCGTTCTTCGAGCTTCGACATCCTCGCCGACTGCCACTCCTGCGACATCGATTCCGATTTTTCCGCCGATTCCCTGAAGAAAACTTCCACCAAATCCGGCGACTCCCATCTGGAAGGCAAATACGGCAGCGGCCGCAGGCCCAAGATCACCCTCAAGACCAGCTACGGCTCCATCGCCCTGCGCGAAACCAGCGGCTCCAGCCTTCCCTCTCCGCCTTCTCCGCCGTCGCCACCTTCGCCGAAGGCGCCACATAAGCCACCCAAAGTACCTGAATCCGAAGAACACTAGCGGGCGGCGAATCTTTCATTCATCATTCTTCTCCATGGCAGTTCGCTTCGTCGCCGTAGCAAACGCGCTGCAAACCGCTTCCCTATTCAAGTGCATTCACTTCGGGTGAGGAAACTCAAGACCTCTTCTCTGCGTCGTCTGTGCCTTTGTGCTTAGCGATTTCTTCGGCGCGGTTTCTACCGCCCTGCAAGCCTGTTCAACTCCTCAAAGAAGGCGGGGTAGGAGACGCCCGCGCAGTCTGCCTCCCGAATCACCGTCGATCCTTCCGCCGCCAGCCCGGCCACCGCAAAGGCCATGGCAATGCGATGGTCGCCACGCGGCTCGATCTCCGCGCCATGCAATCGTCCGGCCTTGCGCCCTTCGACGCGCAAACCATCCGGGCGCTCCTCGACAGTGGCGCCCATGCGGCGCAAATTCTCGGCCAGCGCGGCGATGCGATCGCTTTCCTTCAACCGCAATTCCCCGGCGTCGCGAATCTCGATGCCCTCTTCCGTATACGGCCCCAGCGCCGCCAGCATGGGCAGCTCATCGATCAGCAACGGCACCTGTCCGCCCTCGATGACGCCACCTCTCAGCGAAGCTCCCTTCACCGACAGGTTCCCCACGATTTCCCCGTGCAAACTCTTCAGCCCCATCATCTGAATCGACGCTCCCATTCCGGCAAACAAATCCAGGATCGCCGTCCGCGTCGGATTCAAACCCACGTTGTGGATCATCAAACTCGATTCCGGAAATAGCGAAGCCGCCGCAATCCAAAAAACCGCCGAAGACAAATCTCCCGGCACATCCAGCGATTTCGCCACCAGCTTCCCGCCGCCGCCGCCCAAGCCATGAATCCGCGTCGTACGGCCGTGCTTCTCAATCACCGCGCCAAACTCTTCCAGCGCCAGTTCGGTGTGGTCCCGCGTCCGCGCCGGCTCCGTCACCGAAGTCACGCCGTCGGCGAACAATCCCGCCAGCAGCACCGCCGACTTCACCTGCGCGCTGGCCATGGGCATCTGATAATCGAAAGCTTTCAGACGTGCTCCGCGAATTTCCAGCGGCGCAAAATTGTCTTCCCGCGCGCGGATGTCCGCGCCCATTTCCCGCAGCGGTCCCACCACGCGTTTCATGGGCCGTTTTTGCAGCGAATCATCGCCCGTCAATTTCGAGGAAAATTGCTGACCCGCCAGAATCCCCACCAGCAGCCGCATGGTCGTTCCGGAATTCCCTGCATCCAGCGCGCGCCGTGGCGGCCGCAATCCTCGCGCGCCGCGCCCGGTCACGCGCACCACGTCCTTCTCCACTTTCACTTCCGCGCCCAGCGCTTTCATGCACTCCAGCGTGCTCTGGCAATCCGCCGCCGCCGAATAATGCCGCAGCTCGCTCGTCCCCTCCGCCAGACCCGCCAGCATCGCGTAGCGGTGCGAAATGGATTTGTCACCCGGCAGCTCCACGCCGCCGCTCAGACTCTTCGCGGGCCGTACCGTTTCTTTTTTCACGAAAAAATCTTACCACGCACTCTGCTTTTCCTCTCCACGCCTCTCCTCACTTTATTTCACTTCATAGTACTTCTCCGCGATCCTCTGCGTACTCTGCGTCTCCGCGTTATCCCTATTTTTTCTCATCCTTGCCCCTGTCTTCTCGGCCAGTTTTTCGCGAAGCAATTCCCGGCAAAGCTCCGAAATCTCCAGCCCTCCCCGTGCGTATCATGGAGTGAGGAGAAACGTTATGTCAGCGCGCAGCACCGTAGTTCACCTGGCCACCAAGGCCGGCATCCTCTTCGGCGCACTATTTCTCGTAGGCGTTCTGCTCGCCGCCATGCCCGGTCACCACGCGCCCGCGGCTCAAGCGCAGGATCCGCAGCAGCCCTCCGGTCAATCGCCAGACATGCCCGGAATGAACCACAGCAAAATGCCCGGCATGGACATGTCCGAGGAAAGCACCAGTGAGGCTCACGCCGTCCACGACATGACTCCCGGCCACATGGACGCCCACAACCTGCACATGCACATGACCGCCATGCGCCCGCGGTCTCCCGAAGACATGCAGCGCGGCAACGACGTCGTTGCCCAGCTCCGCGTGGGCATTGAAAAGTACAAGGACTACCACGCCGCACTGGACGACGGTTACAAAATCTTCCTCCCCAATCTGCCGCAGCCCGAATATCACTTCACGAATTATGTGCACGGCTTTCTCGAAGCCTTCAACTTCGATCCCGCACGCCCCACTTCCCTGCTCTACAAAAAGACTCCCACCGGCTATGAGCTCGTCGGCGCCATGTACACCATGCCCAAACGCGCCACCGAGGATCAGCTCAATGCCCGCGTGCCCCTGAGCGTCGCCATGTGGCACCTGCACACCAATCTCTGCATGCCCCCCAAGGGTCAGTACCGCGCCGCCGATTGGACCAAATTTGGCCTCAAAGGCACCATCGCTACGCAAGAAGCCTGCGACGCTGCTGGCGGCCGCTTCCGGCCCTCCATCTTTGGCTGGATGGTCCACGTCTACCCCTACGAAGACTCCCCCGATAAAATCTTCGCCATGCACCATCAAATGGACTAACGCCAATTAGCTTGGGCGGTTTTCCCTTGGAGAATGCAGAAGTACTGCTCTCTTCGTTCTCATAAGTTTTTTAGTAGCCCACTAGTGAACAGGACATCAGATTGGCCGGTGTTCTACTTGCGAATCGAGGTAAGCAACGGCGCTTAACTATTTCTCCCACATCCGGAACCCGCCAAGAAACGCGTTCTCATTACTCCCCAGCCGCGCGCCCGGAGGTACTTCCTTCAGCTTCTTGGCATTCCCACCACCCAGCACCACATAATCCGCTTCCAGCACGGCCTTTAATTTCTTTACAATTTTCGCCACGCACTGCCGCCACTTTTTCTTCCCCAGCCGTTCCAGCCCGCGCAGCCCCACGTAATCTTCGTAAGTTTTTCCCTTCTTATACTCAAGATGTGCCAGCTCCATCGGCTCAAGAACGCCATCTAACACCATGGCCGAGCCTAGGCCGGTCCCCAGACCGAGAAACAACATGCGCCCGCCCTTAAAACTCCCTAGCGCCTGCATCGACGCGTCGTTAATCACCTTCACCGGGCATCCAAACGCTTTGGCGAAATTGAATCCCATCCAGCCACCTCCCAGGTTGTGGGGCTCGCGGAGCGGGCGCCCGTTGATGACCGGCCCGGGATATCCCAGCGACACGCAGTCATACTTCCATTCGTGCACCGCTTCCTTCACCAAGCGCACCATCTTGCCCGCGGTCAGCGTCCCGCCGGACGGGATCTTTAGTGGCTCTTTCTGCCCCGTGGCCAGCAGCTTCACGTTCGTCCCGCCCACGTCGATGACCAGAACTCGCCTGGCTTTTCCCGCGGCCTTAGCCTTCATCGCCATTCCTCCAGCACAGCCGTAAGCTGTCCGTTCTTCCGCTTTTGGGCCTACGAAAAGTCTAGGGTTAACGGGAGATTAGCAAAAGGACTTCCCCACCGGGTTGTTCCAAAATGTGAATCGCCGGGAAATTCTTCTGCAACCGGTCCTGTAAAACCTTGGCAGCTAAAGTGGCTGGGCGGCGTTTGCCAGATCGATGCCTCAAGCAACAGAAACCGCCTTGGCAGCGGCCTGCGCGCGTCAGGGCGTCGTCACCATCGGCAATTCAATGAAGCTCTCGTGCCCCGCCGAATGGTACACGCGCTGCACCGCCTTACGGTAATCCTCCGGCTTGGCCCAAAAAATATTCGGCACAAACGTCTGTGGATTGCGATCGTACAGCGGGAACCAGCTCGACTGGATCTGCACCATGATGCGATGCCCGGGCAAAAAGACGTGGTTCGCCGTCGGCAGATTGAAGCGGTACAACAGCGGCGCGTCCGCCGTGATGGCTTTGGGCGTCTCGAAGCTCTCCCGATACCGCCCGCGGAAAATATCCGCCGAAACCATCAGTTGGTAACCGCCCAGGGCCGCCTGCCCCGCCACTTCGTCGGGATAAACGTCGATCAGCTTGACCACCCAGTCGGAGTCCGTGCCGCTCGTGGACGCCACCAGATTAGCCACCGGCTGTCCGCTGATTTTCACCGGCGCGGACAACACCTCGGAGGTGAACACCACCACATCCGGGCGGCCCGACGCCTCCCGCTGGTCATCCACCAACCATTGCGGCCACGTCAATCCATTGCTATAGCCTATCGGTTGACTGGGACGCGCACGGAACGGTACCGGCTTGGCAGGATCGGAAATATATTCGTCGAACTCCGCGTCGCCCTTCTTCGGCGCATCAAAACTCACCTTCAGACCTGCGTGGAGATACAGCGGCGTTGGCCGCACCGCGCATCCGCTTGCGCAACCCGCAGGCCAGGCAGGCAACCGCCGCCAGGTATTCGTCCCGGTTTCATACGCAGTGACCGGCGCCACCTCCTCCTTGACCGTGCCGGGCCCGCCGTCCTTCAAATATTTGTCCAGAAACGGCCGCAAAATCTCCTGACGGAAGTAGCGCCCCGTATCGCTGCCAAACTTCAACGCGCCAAGCGTGCTGGCATCGTCAATCTCCTGGCCGTGATGCCACGGGCCCAGCACCAGGAATACTTTGTCGTTATTCGTGTCCTTCGGCTTGATCGCCTTGTACACCGCGATCGCGCCGTAGATATCCTCTTGGTCCCACAGGCTGTGCACCAGCATCACTGGAACTTTCAGAGGTTGCGCGGCCAGGATTTTGTCCATCGCCTGGTCACGCCAGAACGCGTCGTAGCTCGGATGCGCCAGTATCTTCCGCCAGAAACCAATCTGCTCGAGTCCATGCCGCCGCCCAAGCTCGCCTGCCGAACCCGCTTCCATGAACACATCGTAATCGTCAAAGTGATTCGTCCACCACTTTGCCTTGTTATCGCGCGTCCCAGCCTGCTCGTAGATGTAAGCCATGTTCTGCTCGCGAAACGCCCCGTAGTGAAACCAGTCGTCGCCCATCCAGCCGTCCACCATGGGGTTCATCGGCACGGCCACTTTCAGCGCCGGATGCGGATTCACCAGCGCCATCAACGGCGTGAAACCATCGTAAGAAATTCCGAGAATGCCCACCTTGCCGTTGCTTTCCGGAACGTTTTTCACCAGCCAATCGATGGTGTCGTAGGTGTCCGTCGAGTGATCGACGGGCGTGGGATTCTGCGGCCCGTGCAGCGGCCGGTTCATCACGTAGTCGCCTTCGGAGTGGTACTTCCCGCGCACATCCTGCACCACGCGGATGTAACCGCCTTCCACGATCACGTCCGTCGCGTTGTCATAGCCGTTCAGAATAGGCCCGAGGTGCGAGCTTGCGGCGTGTGAGGTAAGTTTTTTGGCGCTGTAGGGCGTGCGCGTGAGCAGCATCGGCGCACCTTTTGCGCCTTTTGGTATCAGGATGACGGTGTATAGTTTGACGCCGTCACGCATGGGGATCATCACTTCGCGCCGGGTGTAATCGAAGCTGTCCGTCGCGGGCTGCAGCTTGGCCGGGATTTCGCTCGGGTAGTCCGGATACTTCGGCGGCGCCGCAGTCTGCCCCGCCGCCGATGCGACGAACAGCAGTGCGCCCAGTACCGGCGCAAGCAAACCCAGCTTGAGCAATCGGTCAATCAATTTCACGAGAGCCTCTCAGTTCTGCCAAGGATATGGTGTGATCTACCGGCAGTCCCAGTCGAACGCCAGTCTAAACGCCCGTTCTCACGGTCGAGCCGCGCGATTATACCCCCGCCATGACTTCACACGCCACCTTCAGACCTCCCGGCTACTCGGTCAGTTTCCGGGTCGGCGATAATCCGTTCGGAATCTCGACCGTAACTTCTCACGTGCCGTTTTTGGGTCCGAATCCACTTCTCCGGTAATCCCGGTCAATCGGACAAGTACGATTAGCCTGACGCTGATGAGCCCGTTGTGGGAGATTGGAAGTTCCAGTGGCGCTCGACACTGATTGTGAGCCGATGACGGCACCGGAAACTGACGCACTCACAACCTTCGTGAAATCTCCAGCCAGTCCTAGGACTTCTAGCCTCTCGGTCCCAACTTTTGGTCGCCATTGGTCCGATTGCTTACCCGTACCCCGCCGAGTATCATGGGCGGCTCATGCTTATCGGTCCGCCCACTCTGTCAGCGTCTCGCAGCATCTCTCGCGTGCTCTTCCTTGCCGTTCTTGCATTGGCCGTGGCCCTCTGTTTCAACCCCAGCCTTGCCGTCGCGCAGCAGTCCAACGAAATCCTTCCCCTTAGCCAAGTCCTCCCCGGCATGCAGGGCTACGCCTATACCATCTTCGCCGGCGACAACATCGAGAAGTTCGACCTCGAAGTCATCGGTGTCCTGCCCAATTTTCTCGGCCCCCAGCAATCCATCATTCTCGTCCAGCTCAAGGGTCCCAAAGTCGAGCACACTGGCGTCGTCGCCGGTATGAGCGGCAGCCCGGTCTATATCGACGGCAAATTGGTCGGCGCTCTCTCCCTCAAACTCGGCGTCTTCACCAAGGAACCCATCGCCGGCGTCACCCCCATCGAAGACGTCTTGAATCCCTCAACACAAACCTCTTCCTCGCAGCCTGTCGCCCAGCAGCTCTCTCTTCCCAGCGAAGCCTCCACCCGCACCGGCCTCCTTTCCAACTCCGTGCTCGAACCTATTGAAACACCCCTGGTCTTCTCCGGTTTTCAAGCCTCCGCGCTCCAGCAATTCGCCTCGCAAATTCAGGGCTACGGCTTCGTCGCCACGCAGGGCGGCACCGCCGCTCCGCGTCCCGATGATGCTCATCTCGTCCCCGGGGACATGGCAGGCATGGTCCTGGTCCAGGGCGACGCCTCCATCAATTCCGCCTGCACCGTCACCGCCGTGCGCGCCGACCGCGTCTATCTCTGCGGCCACCCCTTCCTCAGCCTCGGCGACGTTCAACTGCCCATGGCGCGCAGCCGGGTGGTCACCACGCTCTCTTCCGAACTTGCTTCCACCAAGATCGTCAACGTCGGCGGCTCCATTGGCACCATCACTGGCGATCATCTGACCGCCGTCACCGGCAAGCTCGGCGCGCCTCCCGCCATGATTCCCCTCGATCTCACGTTCGCCGTCGCGGGCGCCGAGAAAAAACTCCATTTCGAGATTGTCAACCACCCCAGACTCACGCCCCTGCTCGTCGCACTCACCACCTTCAACGGCCTCACCCAAAATTCGCTCTACGGCGAAGGCACCACGCTCCATCTTTCCGGCGAGATTCGCGTCCAGGGCCACGCCACCGTGCAAATCGAAAATACCTTCGCGCCCGGCGATTTTCTCAGTCCCGATGGCCTGCCCATCGCCACCACCATGCAGAACATCTTTACCCGGCTGTTCACCAACACCTTCGAGCCGACCGTCATCGAGCGTATCGCTCTCCGCGTCGAAAGTGTTCCCGGCCGTCAGTCCTTCACCATCGAGAGCGCCTGGCTCGAAAAAGGCGAAGCTGCCCCCGGTGAAACACTTCGTGTGCGTGTGTTGCTGCGTCCCTATCGCGGCGCCGCTCGCGTGGAAGAAACCACCGTCCGCGTCCCCGATCAAATCGCTCGTGGCACCACTCTCCGTGTACTCGTCAGCGACGCCGACACCCTCAATCGTGCTTCCCGTGGTGGGTTCGTCTTCGCCGGTGCAAGCAGCGGCCCCGCGGGCATGGACCAACTCATCGCCCTGTTGAATCGCGAGCGCCGCAATGACCGCCTCTACGTCGGCCTCTTCACCCCGTCTCCCACGCTTCTCTGGGACGACAAAGAATTGCCCAACGTCCCGCTCTCGGAAATCAACGTCGTCGACGGCCGCCCCAATCCCGGCACCGTCCAAGTCCTTCGCGAATCGCTCGCCAGCGAATCCTCCATCCCGCTCGGCGGCCCCGTTTCCGGCGTCATCTCCCTGAATCTCCAAATCCGGTGACCACTCAAATGCACAGCGCAAATCCAAATCCCAATCATTCGCGGATCGTGCCACACCGTTCCCCTCTCTTCGCTCGACACTCGCCACTAGACACTCGCCACTTCCTGCGTTTTGTCGCATTCTCCTTACTTCTTTTCCTATTTACATCATTGCCTATTCTAGCCGAGCACACCCGCCGCTGGCGCCAATCCACCTATGAAGAATTCCTCAAAGGCACCGCGCACGGCGTAGCCGTCCGCAGCGACGGCCGCCTCGAACTCGCGCCGAAATTCACGCTACTCGCCGACGCCGATGCCTCTTTTCTCTGGTCCGTGCGCCTCGATCCCCAAGGCGTCCTCTACTCTGCCGGCGGTTCCCCGGCAAAAGTGTTCCGCTTCGACTCTGCCGGCAAGCCCACCATCGCTTTTGAATCCACCGACCTCGCCGCGCAAGCCATCGCTTTCGACGCCAAAGGCACGCTCTACGTCGGCACCTCTCCCGACGGCAAGGTCTATCGCGTCTCCGCTTCCGGCGAAAAATCCGTCTTCTTCGATCCCAAAACCAAATACATCTGGGATCTCGCCTTCGGCCCCGACGGCACGCTCTACGTAGCCACCGGCGACAAAGGCCAGGTCTTTGCCGTCGCACCCGACGGCAAAAGCGAACTCTTCTACTCCAGCGACGAAGCCCACATCCGCGTCCTCGCTTTCGACGCCAAAGGCAACCTCATCGCCGGCACCGAGCCCAGCGGCCGCATCCTGCGCATTTCGCGCTCCGACGCAAAAAATTCTCGCAAGGACAAAAACTCCTCCGCTTCCGCTGCCGAAGGCTTCGTCCTCTACGAAACTTCCAAGCGTGAAGTCACCTCGCTCGCCGTCGCTCCAGATGGTGCCATCTATGCTTCCGCCATCGGCGAAAAGCAGCGCAACGCCGTAGCAACCCCCTCAGCCGTCTTCACCACGCCTCCCGGCACCCCCGCCATCATTGGCAGTGGCGTCATTTCCGCTGGCCCGGGACCAGTGCAAAATCCTTTCGTTCCTTTCCCTCCGCTTCTTTCCAGCAGCATTTACCGCATATCCGCGGATGGCGCGCCCGAAGAGCTATGGAACTCCCGCGAAGAGGTGGTTTACGCGCTGGGCCTCGCTTCCGACGGCCGCCTTCTCGCCGGCACCGGCAATAACGGCGCTCTGCTCGCCATCGACGGGCGCGGCGTTTTCGCCCAGCTTGCCAAAGCCGGTTCCGCGCAAATCACCGGCATCGCGCGCAATTCTTCCGGCAAAATCTTTTTGTGCACCGCCAATCCCGGAAAAGTTTTTTCCGTCGGCCCCGAGTACGAACCCGAAGGCACATTCGAATCCCGCTCCTTCGACGCCCAGCTTTTTTCGCAATGGGGCCGCTTCGAATGGTGGGGACCGCCACCCGCGGTTGTCACGAAGTCTTCCGCCAAATCCGCTGCGAAGTCGCCCGTGAATTCGCCAGTAAATTCGCATGCACCGCGCACCGAATTCTTCGTCCGCTCCGGCAATACCGAAGATCCCGGCAAGGAATGGTCCCGCTGGTTTGGCCCCTACACGCACACCGGCGCCGCCGTCGAAGCTCCTCCCGCGCGGTTCGCGCAATGGCGCGCGGTAATCCACGACGGCCGTCCCGGCGACGGCATCGATTGGGTCAGCCTCGCTTATCTCCCGCGCAACGTCGCGCCGGTAATCGACGCCATCGTTCTGCAGGATCCCGGCGTGCGCGCGCAGTCCACGTTCAACATTTCGCCGGGTCAGCCCACCACCGTAACACTAAAGATACCTCCTGCTATAAATACAGTAGGAGTAATCATTGTGCAAAGCAGCCCCGCACCCAAATTCGAGCAACCGCCGCAAGGGCTCATTCAGAAGGGCTATCAATCGGTGTTGTGGAGCGCGCACGACGACAACGACGACGATCTGCATTACGCGGTTTACTATCGCGGAGAAAACGAACGCCAGTGGAAATTATTGAAGGACCATCTCGACCAGAAATTTTATGCCTGGGATACCACGGCTCTGCCCGACGGCGCGTACTATTTGAAAATCACCGCCAGCGATGCGCCGTCGAATCCCCCCGCCGCAGCGCTGAAAACTGAACGCGAAAGCGCACGCTTCGAAGTGGACAACACACCGCCGGAGGTCGAACATCTCGAAGCTGTCGCCGTTACCACGCGCGGCGGAACCATTCCGCTCATGCAGTCCGCGATCGTGAAATTCACGGCGCACGATGCGGGAAGCAGCATCGAGCGCGCTCAGTACAGCGTCGATGGCGGCGAATGGATCCTCGTTGCGCCATCCGGAGCGATCAGCGATGCGCCCGAGGAGCATTACGAGATCACGACCACTGGTGTTGTGGCGGGCGAGCACACCGTCGCGGTGCGCGCTTACGACCGCTTCGAGAATGTCGGCAGCGCGAAAACCACCTTCACCGTGCCGGCCGCAAAACCGTAAGCTTCAGCTCATGCAGTGTTCGGGGACGGTGGCTTAATGAAATTTTTCGATTTCGGCGCCGAAGCCGATGCGGCCGTCGCCGAAGGGCTGGTTGCGGACGTGAACGACGCGGGCGGTGCAGCTTGTCTCTTCGGTCTGGGCGCCAGTGACTTCGCTGGGCATACGCAGGGTGGCCTCGATGGGCATGCCCACCTGCAGAGGAGCCGAAGTGGCAAAGAAGAAACCGCCTTTGGAGATATTCAGAGCTTCGGTGAAGTGTTCGGTCTTATCCGAGGCCAAGCCCATGGCGCGGAAGCGCAATGGTGTACGAAGATTATATCTAGTCAGTTGTCGGCGTTCTAAACTCATGCTCTTCCTCCTCCGCGCGAGGAAGGGTATTCCGCGGCTCTCGTAAGACAGTAGAGGGTATCTTAAGCGTAGCAAACCAGCGGGAGGGGTCAAGTACCAAATCCGTACTGGAACTACTTTAATGTTTTTTTCCCAGTCGATGCCCTGCTCATCGCTTTCGCGGGAGCCTTCGCGGGCGAAGAAAGTTTCGCCGTGGCATAATTTGAGGGCAGGATCAGCGGGCCAAGGGGCCGTGTAGCAGCACATCCGTTACACCTAGTTCCCACGGTTCGCTGGCGGGGCGGGCCAAGGTCCGCCCGTACGCGGAATTTTGTTGGTGAGATGGGTTGCCACTTTTTATGACCACTGCGCCACAGGTTGAGCCTATTTCCTACGTTCCCCCGGACTGGCGTGCCATTGTGGAGGCGCATGCGCGCATCGCGCCGCGCATCCACCGTACGCCCGTCTTCACTTCCCAATCGCTCGATGCCATCGCCCGGGCGCGGCTCTTTTTCAAGTGCGAGAATTTGCAGAAGACCGGCTCGTTCAAGATTCGCGGTGCGAGCAACGCCATCCTCTCACTTAGCGAGGAAGAGGCTTCGCGAGGCATCGTGACGCCGTCGAGCGGCAACCACGGCGCGGCGGTGGCGTGCGCCGCGGCGTGGCGCGGCGTTCCGGCGTGGATCGTCATGCCCAAGAATGCCCCGCCGGTGAAGTGCCGCGCCGTCGAATCCTACGGCGGAAAGATCACCTTTTGTGAGCCCACGGTGACATCGCGCAAGGAGACCGCCGTACGCGTTGAAGCGGAAACCGGCGCCGTCCTGGTGCATCCCTACGACGATGACCGCATCATCGCCGGTCAGGCCACGGCTGCCAAGGAATTGCTCGAAGAGGTCCCGGACCTGGATGCCGTGTTCGCTCCGGTCAGCGGAGGCGGATTGCTGAGCGGAACATGCCTGGGCGCCAAAGGCATGCGCGCCGATGTGCGCATCTTCGGCTGCGAACCGGCGCTCGCGGACGACGCTTACCGCTCGCTGACCACGGGCGTTCTACAATCGCAGGACTCGAGCGAGACGATTGCCGACGGCTTGCGCGCGTCGCTGGCCCCGCGCACGTTTGCCATTCTGCGCCGTCATGTGGACGGCATCCTGCTGGTGACCGAGGACGAGATCATCGCCGCGGCGCGGCTGATCTGGGAGCGCATGAAAATCATCGTGGAACCGTCCAGCTCCGTGGCCATTGCGCCCCTGCTGAAACCGGGGGCCCTGGACGCACTTGCTCTGCCCGCGCGGGCCGATGGTGGCGCGCCCAAACTGGGCATCATCATCTCCGGCGGCAACGTCGATCTCTCTTCCCTCCCCTGGGCTTGGTAGCGCCCCTTTTTTCCGTCTCCCATGTAGAGGCCGATCTCTAGCAGGCTGCGGAAAAATTAAAAAGTGGACCGATTCGAGTTCCATATAGTTTGTAACTTATTGATTCTACGTTGCCCGGTTTTTCGCGCACAGCCAAGAATGGCTGTGCCACACCGTTTTTCCGCAGCCTGCTAGGACTGGCTGGCGATTTCACGAAAGATGGGAGTGTTCAATTTCCGGACACGCTGTCGCCCGCCCGCAATCGGTGGCAAGGGCTAATGGAGCATCCAATTTCCCACCGCGGGCACCGCAGCATCAGGCCAATTGCATTTGTCCGATCAATGCTGCGGGACTTAGGCGGTCAGCTGGCTTGCAGTTCACGCTTGTTTCCGAGTAGGTGACCACTCGTCCAGAATGGGCACGTCCGCTGCGCAATGTTGAGCTTGGAGAACGAATAACCGAGTCACGAGTCACTGGCAATATTGACTTTCGCGGACCAGGATGGGAAGACCAAGCTCACCATGCGCCAGCTTCTTCTCGACTCCTTACTTCAGCCGCAAACTATTCAGCATCTTTTTGTACGTGCGACTCAACCGCCTGAACTGATTCTCCGGCGCAATAAACACTACGTACAGCAAGCCACCCTGGGGGCGCGCCAACGCTACTAGCCAATCGCGTTCCGCCAGCGCTCTGCCATTCTCTTGAACGGGGGAAGTGCTAGTGAGGTTTACCGACCGGCCTTGTGCGCCATTGACCTGGATATTTTTTGGGTTTCCTGAAACCTGCATGCCAGGATTGGACTGTTGCAGATTCTGGATCAGGGCTCGCATGGCCTGATCGAGTGAAGGTGCACTCTGGTTCTGGGCCCCGCCGACAATAATGCCGTAGGCTATTGCTCCCTGTGAGACTCCAGCTTGCGGGGCGATGGTAACCGTCGAGTTCTGATCGCTAGCGGTCTGCCAATTGGAGGGATACGAAATGCTGAAGGCGTTGTGCTGCAATTGGGTGAAGTTGCCGCTGGGCTTTACCTGTTTGTAGCTTACGTTGGAGACGTTTCCACTCTGCACCCCGCGCTTGCGAAGCAGGGGCCAGACGTCTGCCTGCGACAGATCGAAGAGGGGCTCAGGATTGCCGCTGGAAACGCGAAAGTTACCTTTCCGGAAATCGTAGCGGTCGGGCTCGACACTCCTGGTCCAGCGAGTGCGGCGGGGTTGCTGAGTGCAAAGGGTTCCACGAACTTCGTGCACCCGAAGTGGGCGGGATTCGATATCCGCGAGGGGCTGGCACAGAGGCTCGGCAAACCGGTGAGCTATTTGACCTGGGCTCCGAAATTGCTTCCGAGTTGCCGACTATGCGGACAAGTGAACGCGCGGTAGGAGGGCGCTCGTTGTGGTCAACTTGATTCCTTCTTTTGCGCCAGTGTAGAGTAGACGGTACCCAAACCTGAAGGGCGGCCTATGAGTCATATGGACAGCGCAAAACCAAGCGATGCCAACATTCAACTGATGCAGTGCACCAACGCTTTTTGGACATCGCGTTGCCTTCATGTTGTCGCCGAGATCGGCGTCGCCGATCACCTTAATGAAAAGTCAGAGTCCACCGATTCGCTGGCACAATCGACCGGGACACATCCCGAATCGCTCTACCGCGTGTTGCGTTTGCTGGCGTCCCAGGGAATCTTTGCCTGGAAAGATGGCGCATGGGGGCACACCGAGGGTTCGCGTCTGTTGCGGGCCGATCATCCAGCCTCGATGCGCGATTACATCCGCATGATCGGGATGCCGGTCTTTTGGCATGCATGGGAAGAGCTGGAATACTCAGTGCGGACGGGCAAAACGGCATTCCAAAAAATCCATCCTGCCGGAGTATTCACATACCTTTCCGAACATCCCGAGCAAAGCCGTATCTTCAACGCTTCGATGACCTCGAAAGCGCACCGTGATATCGC
>JAYVMO010000138.1:0-2058 GCA_043758915.1 Acidobacteriota bacterium
AGCGAAGTCCTCTACGTCACCAACTACGGCCACGACCACTATCAAAAGCTTTGGGAACTTGAGCTGGGCCTCCCCTGGGAAAACCGCGCGCTCTGGGAAAAGCTTTCGCCCTTCAACAAAGTCACCAGCATCACCACGCCAACTTTGATCATGGGCGGCGAGATCGATTGGAACGTTCCCATCATCAACTCCGAGCAGCTCTACCAGGCCCTAAAACGCATTGGCCGCGTCCCCACCGAACTCATCGTCTACCCCGGCGAATACCACGGCTTCACCACGCCCTCGCACATCAAGGACCGCCTCGAACGCTACCTCGCCTGGTACGCCCACTACGTCAAAGGCGAATCGACCCCTGCCACTCCGCCAGCGCCTCCGGCGGTCCCAGCGAAAGCTGCGGATTAACACCGCCACCTGAGGCAAGGACGGCCAACGAACTCTGTTGCGTTAGCGCCTAGAACTTTTCCCTGGGGTCCACGCTCTTGAACCCGTATGTCTCATAGCGCGTGCTGATTTTGCCCTCGCGCAGGCTCACGACGCTGAATCCTTCGGGGAATCCCATGCGCGGCCCGTGCCACCAATTTCCGCACACCGCTCCACTGGTAATGAACTTCGTATTCTTATAATCCACCACCTCATTCACGTGCGTGTGTCCCTGCAGCACGGCGATCAAGTTGTGGCCTTCGAACGCCGCAAGCACTTGCGGCGCGTTCTCCACCGTCAGCGTGTTGTACTTCGGCGGCGCGGCAGGTTTTTCCGCATAGGTCGCAAACCCCGTGACCAACGGAACGTGCACGGTTGCCACCACCGGCGTACCCGCAACAACCGCCTTGAGATCCTCCACGAGCCAGCGCAACTGTCGCTCCTCCACTCGCCCTTCCCACAACCGGTCTTCCGTCGGCTCGATCGAATCCAGCACCACGAAGTGATACCCCTTGTGGTCGAACGAGTAGTAGGTTTTCCCGATTCGGTCTTCATATATTTTCTTTCCGTACGCCGGATCGCTTGGCCGAACTCCGCTCTTCGTCAATATGCCGAACACGTCGTGATTCCCGATGGCATGGTAAATCGGCATCTGCAGCATCTGCTGCGTTTTCTTGTAAAGGTCATAGACCGCCCCGGCGCGCGTCCCATCAACCCCCAGCGCATCGTACACGTGGTCGCCGCCCATAATTGCGAAATTGGACTTGATCGACGCGATCTTCCGGAAGCACATGTCGCAGCCGTGGGCCGCATCCAGCTCCGGCTCGATATGCGTATCCGTGAAGAAAATAAAATCGAACGCCCCCGGCGGCTCCGTTTTCGCGTGCAGGGGCGGGGCTTGTTTACCCTGGAAGGGCCCCGCCCACGTCGCGAAATCCGCCGCAAGCCCGGCTGAGCCGGACAGTGCCGCTGCCCCGGTCACCGCCGCCGTCTTCAAGAATCTTCTGCGATCCACAATCATCACCTACTCCTTGCGCCAGAATCCCTTCGTCGCCACAATCCTATCACCCGTGCGCGTGGAACAGAGTCTCCCGTTCGTTTTTTTGCTTCCTCTCGGTGTGCTCTGTGTCTCTGCGTTTCGCTTCTTCCATTCAGTTCTAGTTATTGCTCCAACGCGCCACTCGCGCTATGCTCGCTCGCCCTGACCCTGCTCGTGGGTATGTTTCATGGAGGTTTCATGCTTCGTTCCTCGCGTCTTCCCATCGCATCTCTTGTAATGTCGAAATTCCACTTCGAGCCGCTTGCGGGAGTAGCGATCGTGGATGATGCATCGCTGGCAAAGAAATTCCAATAGAAGCCCAAAGAACTGTCCGGTTCGGCGCTCTTCACCGGGCCGTCCGCTTCAGAAAACGTGTGTGACATCCTCTTCGGCAACTGTTCAACCAACTTCAGAAAACAAATTTCACGGCGAGCTGGAGGATGCGCGAACCGGGACCGTTGTTGATATTCGTGCTCGTCGGCGTGCCGAAGGATGGAACGGACTTCAGGCATTCGCCGAACGTATTGGCGGCGGTGCCCGTGCAGCTTGCGCCGCTGACGACGTTGAATTGATTCTGGTTCACGCCGGTAATATTGGTG
>JAYVMO010000139.1:0-2469 GCA_043758915.1 Acidobacteriota bacterium
ATTGTCGGAGACTCCTGCGCAGACGCTGCTGGATTTTTGTCAAAGCACGTATGATGCGGGCGCCAATCTCGCGCATTGGAATGGCACGGAGTTAGAGAGACCCGGCGCGCAGAGCACGGCCGGGTCTTAGCTTCCTACGAATTGGCGGTGTAATCGGATAAGGTCGTCGTGATTCATTGCTAAAAAACAGGTGCGATGGATTTCTAGAATTTGCGCGACGAAAGCTAACGGAGGTCGCCGGGGTTGAAGCCGTTTTTGCGGGCGTCGGATTCGACGGCGTCAATTTGGTCCTGAAGCTGTATCTTTTTTGCTTCGAGTTGTTTGATTTGGTCTTCGAGGGGGGCATGGAGTAACGCTGGTTCACGTTGATGCCGCCGGAGGAGGATGTGCTATTGCCTTTGAAGTTGCGGAGATCGGAGAGTTTTTTGTCGGTGGCTTCGAGCTGGTTGCGGAGTTGGCGGAGTTGGTCGCGGTAGGCGGCGAGTTGCTTCTCGCGGGAAGCGGCATCGGACCCGTACTTGGAAGATTTAGCGGAAGAGGCAGAAGAAGCCGAGCTTGCCGGCGCGGCGCTGCCGACGACGGAGATATTGCCCTTGATGGCGGACACTTCGTCGTTGGTCCAGACTTTCTTGGGTTTCTTTTTGTCTTTGGAAGCGTTCTAGTCAGAGGCCGTGGTTTTTGCGGCAGGCGCTTGGGATGCGGAAGCGGAAGCCGAAGAAGGCGCGGGCTTGGCGGTATCGGATTGCGGAGGCGGCGCGGAGTCAGGGGATTGCGCGGCGCAGGCGAGGGCAGTGAAGAGAACCAAGACAACAGATGAAATCGGATAACGGAGCATAAAACCTCCCAGGTCAGGGGCCGCCTAGCGATAGCGTACCTAGTACTAGAACCGATAATAACGGGAAAAGTTTCAGGGGTCGGCGACGGTGCTGCCGGACTGGCCCAAATCGGCACGGTCGAGTTCGGCGCGGATGGTGGCGAGGGCTTGTTTCGGGGGACCGAGGAAGCGGTAGTTCGAATAGAAGGTGCGCTCGTGGAGCGAGAAGCTCATAAAAAATTTGCGGCCGTCGAAGTCGTACTGTGAGAACGAGGGGAACCAAAGGCCAGGAGCGAATTCGTAGCGCTCCTGCATGAAGTGGCTGCCTTTGTAAATTTTTGCGAGGAAAAGGCCGAGGGAGATGTCCTCGATGACTTGGCCCTCGATGCGCGCGAGCTGGCCGGAGGATTCGTCGATCCAAACGGTGCCGCGCACTCGGGTGTAGAGCGACGTGGAGCGGGAAGAGGGCTTGTAAGCGGGATTGGGGACCATAGAGTATTTGAGAAGCATGCGTTCGGCGCGAGGTTCGCAGCCGAGGAAAGAAAAAAGAAAAGCGGTGCGCGCGGCGTCGATGAGTTCTTCGCGGTCTTTCCTTTTCTTGGCGACTTTGGCGTAGGCTTCCTGCTGCGCGATGCCGTCCTGGGCGGCCCAGGCGAGAGTTTTTTCGAGCTTGGCGAGCGCGGCGCGATAGGCGTCAGGCTCGGTGGGCTTGCCGCCGGGGCCGACGGGAATGTGGTCAATGCCGGTACCAGCGGGAACGACGCGGGAGATCTTGACGGTGAGAGGCTGCGGATCGCCAGCGTTTTTGCGGGTTTCCACGCGTTCGAGGCGTTCGTAGGAGTACATGGCCTGGTCGTTTTTTTTCTGGTCATCGAGTACGCGAATGATGGGGGATTGTTTCTCGGCGTCGGTCTGCGGCAGCGCCACGGGCGCGGCTTCTTGCGCGGATGTGGTGGCCGTTGCCGTGAAGAGGAGAAACAAGGCCGTGGATGGAAACCAGAAGTGTGTGCGCATGGTGGCAAGCGGCCCGAGGGCTGAGAGTGGATTAGATTCCGGGGCGCACTTTATTGTTGCACACCTCCGGCTGCCGAGGCGCCGTGCGAAGGCAAGCGGTCAATGCCGCAGGGCGGCTTGGGGCTTTGCCGGAAGACATATCCTGCGCTTGAGCGGGGATTACCGCAGGCGAAAGAAATAGCATAAGCGCTATAAGATACATAGAGATACAGTGCATGGAGCCTCCTCACCCGTGCGTGGGACGGTGCCAGAATTGACGGAATTAAGACCAGGGTAGAACGGGAATCCGGTACAATCTAAAAAGAATATAAAAATAAAGAAACAACACCCATTAAGACGGCGAAATCAAACAAAGGTTGGCAACGTCTATGATAGTAGTACGTTGAGGAACAAAACAGTGGGGATGTTCGTAGTTGTAAGGGACGAGTGGAGACGAGTTTGGGCGTGACTCCCATGGAAGGGTTGAGCAGGAGCGCGCGGGTGATCCCCGCAGTGGTGAGTGCGCCGTGGTCCGCAGGGAGATTCCGGAGCGCAGCGGTCACCATGATGGAGACCCTGCGGCTGGCGCTGGACGCGCTGCGGGCGCACAAGCTGCGGAGCTTCCTGACGCTGCTGGGGGTGATCCTGGCGGTGACCACGCT
>JAYVMO010000140.1:0-2815 GCA_043758915.1 Acidobacteriota bacterium
CGAATCCGTGAACGAGGCCGGTGGCGGAGGTGGCCAGCGACCAGAGGATGAATCCGGTGGCCAGCACCCAGTTGACGTTGAAGCGATCGACGACCCATCCGCTGACGAAGATGAAGGCCGTGTAGGTCCAGAAAAACGCGGAGAACAGGAGGCCAAGCTGCGAGGCGGAGAGGTGCAGCTCGTCCTTCAATAGCGGAGCAGCAATGGAGAGATTCCCGCGGTCGATGTAGTTGATGAGAACGGAGATGGTGAGAAGGGCCAGGGCTGGCGCGAACGCACGCAGACTTTTTGATTCGGATGCGGAGGCGCGCATGAGAAGGAGGTCGCGGCATTCTGCGCCCGCGAGATGTTGGATTGCAACCAGATTCGGTTTGTGGTTAGAAATCGGCGCAAGCCCCGCCTACTCGGCGAGCCGCGGAGTCCGGATGGCGATGAAACGAGGATTGAGCAAAAGGGGTGAGGTGGCAAAAGCGGCAGCCGGGCTGCCGCACTCCAGAGCACAGGCAGGAGTGCCTGTGCTACTGGGGCCGGTGACGTTGCCGTGGCGGTCTTAGCAGGCTGCGGAAAAAGTCAAAAGAGAAGCGAGATGAGTGTCACGGGGTTTTGTAACTAACAGATTCTACGTTGCCATCTTTTGCGCGCACAGCCAGGAGTAACTGTGCTACGGACTTTTTCCGCAGCCTGCTAAGGCACTGCGTTGCATACATCTTAAATCTGATTCGCGAGCTGGGAGTCCATTCTGCCCGGGTGGCACAGCCTCAGTGCGATGCGCAGGATCCGACGCTTGAAGTGCGCTTACCTCGGCAGGCGGGCTTCAAATGAACTGTTCACGTTAGAGAGGCAGCTAGAGGCCGCGGGATTGGCGGAAGGCGCGGACTACCGCGGCGACGTCGCGCTGGTCTACGTCGACTTGGGCGTTGAGGCGGCGCATGTCGGCGGCGGAGAGTTTGCCGGCGAGATCGGCGAGTGCGGCGCGGAGCTGGGGAAATTTGGCGAGAGTGGATTGGCGAACGACGGGGACGGCGTCGTAGGGCGGGAAGTAGTGGAGGTCGTCTTCGAGAGCGACGAGGTGGAGGGAGTCGATGAGGCCGTCGGTGGAGTTGCCGGCGACGATGTCGACTTGATGATCGATGAGGGCGCGGTAGATGAGGCCGAGGTCCATGACGCGGGGCTGGGCGGCGAAGCGGAGATGGTAGCGGGCGCTCCAGCCGGGGAAGCCGTCGGGGCGCTCGAGGAATTCGTAGCCTACGCCAACGCGCCAGTGGGGTGCTAACGGCGCGATATCGGAGATGGTGCGCAGGTGCAGGCGCTGGGCGTCGTCACCGCGGATGACCATGGCGAAGGTGTTTTCGAAGCCGAGGGGCTCGGTGACTTCGAGATGAAAGCGCTCGGCGTAGAGCTGCTTGACGCGATTGTAAATGGCGGCGGAATCGCCATTTTTCTGGGAGCCCGCGAGGAGGCTGGCAGGAGTTTCGTTGAGGACGGCGGTTAGGGCCGTGCCGGTGTATTCGACGTAGAGGTCGAGGTCGCCGGCGAGGAGTGCTTTGTGGACGAGGAGCGTGCCGCCGAGGTTGGTCTTGCGAATGACGTGGATGCCGGTGCGGGCTTCAATGTGCTGGGCGAGAAGCTCGGCGAGGACCACTTGCTCGGTGAAAAATTTGGAGCCGATGGTGATTGTGGATTGAGGAGGTTGATGGCAAGCGGAGAGGAAGTAGATGAGGTTCAGGAGATACAGGATGTGAAGGAAGCGGATGAAGGAGCGAGGCATGGCCAATGAGAATTTCTCATAAGGGGAAAGAAAGAGGAAGAAGAAAGAAAGGACTGAACGCAGAGACACAGAGTGCAGAGAGAAGAGGGAGAACAGTGAAAAGAGCGAAGAAAAGCGGGAGCAGAGCTCCCGCGCTCCAAATTTGGAGAGACGGAGGCTGCGACGCTCGTGGAGGCCGGGATTGGAAAAGGAACGATTGCGGGGCGGCTTGTTCAATCGAGGAATTGGCCGAGCGAGTGGGATTTCTCCACGAGGAGAGGAAGAAAGCGATCCAGCATCTGGGGAATGGCAATGCGGCCCGCCTGCGTTCCGATATTCATGGCTGCGAGGACGCGTCCCCGGCGGGAACGGATGGGTACAGCGATGGAGCGCAGACCAAGCTCGACTTCCTCGTCCACAAGAGAATAGCCATCGGAGCGAACGCGGCGAATGATTTCGGCGAGGGCGGACTTGCCGGTAACCGTTTTGGGAGTTAACGGCGCGAGCCGAACGCGATGCAGATAAGAAAGTAAATCCTGCTCCGGAAGGCTGGCCAGGAGAACACGGCCCATGGAAGTGCAATAAGCCGGGAGGCGGCTGCCGACGGATAGGAGGACGGACATCACGCGTTTGGCGGCGGAACGGGCGACATAGAGGATGTCATCGCCATCCAAGACGCACATGGAGCTGGACTCGTGCAGTTCTTCGGTGACGCTTTCGAGCACGGGTTGAGCCAGGACGATTAGCGGGTTTGACGACAAGAGTGCAAAACCAAGATTGAGAATTTTGGTTTTGAGACGAAAGGTGCGTCCGCGAAGCTCGGCATAGCCGAGATGCTCGAGGGTCATCAGCAGACGGCGGACGGCAGCGCGGGAGAGACCCGTTTTTTGAGCGATCTCGGCGGCGGTGATGCCGTCGGTGTGACCTTCAAAGGCCTCGATGACCTGAAGACCGCGAGCCAGGGAGAGGACAAAATTGGGATCGCCGGCGAAATTGCGGAAGTCTGGGGTGGAAGGATTTTGTGAGCGTGCAGAGGATTTTCTGATGGCACGGGGGCGAGGCGGATTC
>JAYVMO010000141.1:0-8688 GCA_043758915.1 Acidobacteriota bacterium
CCCGCACGCACGGCTGCGTTTAGCCTGCGCGGGCGCGGCTCAGAACTTACGGCCTGCGCCTAATGCCCCGCCGCTCCGACAAAAGCCACGCCACGCTCCTGTTGCGCTTTCGCCAGACCTGGCGCGACTTCTTCAAACACTTCAAGGTGTTTGTCGATGTCCGCTTCCGTGTGCTGCACCGAGACGGTCCACTGCTCGTCCCACCAGTAGGGCTGCGCCAGCACGCCGCGATTGACCATCGCGAACCAGTATTGACGCCAAAGATCAACGTCGATGGCGGTCCAATCGCGGTAATTGCAGATCTCGTGCGGGTAAAGCATCAACGCGCCATTCACGCCCGCGCTCGCAACGTAAGCCTGCAAGCCCGCTTTTTTGGTAATCGTGCGGTAGCCTTCCGCCAGTTTCTTGCTGAGATTGTCCACATGCACATAGTTTTCACGCGTCAGCACTTCGCGAAACGTCGCGAGGCCCGCAGCCATGGCCACGCGGTTGGTGTTGTACGTGCCGCCGTGGAAGACCTTGTGCTGCGAGATCAGGTCCATCACTTTGCGGCTCGCGCCAAACGCCCCCAGTGGCAGCCCGCCGCCGATGGACTTCGCCAGGCAAATCATGTCCGGCTTCACGCCGAAGAAATCGCTGGCGCCGCCCCAGGCCAGCTTCGCGCCGGTTTTTACTTCGTCGAAAATCAGCAGCGCGCCATGCTTGGTGCAGAGGTCGCGGAGCCCTTGCAGGAAGCCGGCCTGCGGCATGCACAAGCCAACGTTCATCAGAATCGGCTCGAGAATAATCGCGGCAATCTCCCCGGGATATTGCTTGAAGCGGTTTTCAACGCTCTTCAGATTGTTAAAGCTGGCCACCACCACATTCGCGAGAGCCGACTTGGGCACGCCTCCGCCGCCCGGCACGGAGTTCGGCGCGTCCGGATCACCGTATTCCTCGGCCTTGGGCTTGACGCTCACGAGTGCGGTGTCGTGCAATCCGTGGTACGCGCCTTCGAATTTGAGAATCTTTTCGCGCCCCGTCGCGGCGCGTGCAATCCGGCAGGCATGCATGGTAACTTCCGTGCCGCTCGAGCCGAAGCGCACCATTTCCACGGGATAGCGTTTGCAGATCTCTTCCGCCAGCTCCCATTCCTGCTCGTGCGGCATGCCAAATGTCGTTCCCTCGTGCAGTTTCTGTTCGACGGCCTTCACCACCGCCGGATGGCAGTGCCCAGCCATCAGCGCGCCAAAACACAGGTTGTGATCGATATATTCGTTGCCATCGATGTCGTGAATTTTGCTGCCCTTCCCGTCCTTCACGAATATCGGATAAGGTTCGTAGTGGCGATAATTGCTGGCCACGCCGAGCGGGATGCGTTCCAAAGCCCGCTTGTGTGCTGCGGCGGATTTAGGCGTGCGCTTCTCATACGTGGCGATTTCTTTTTGCAATGCCTCGTGCATTGAACTACTCCGTGATGACAGGTCTATTCCCTGCGGTCAGTTTTTCGTGCGGAATAAATTCCTGGTGCGTGCGCAGGCGCGGCCTTGGAGGGCCGCGCCTCGGGAAGCGTTGTCAATCCCTTAGTTTACGCTAGAAGCGAAATTTCAGCGCGAGCTGCACCAACCGCGGATCGCGAATGTGCTGCACTTGTCCGAACGTGCTGCCAGCATTGCTCGCGTTCCCATCCACGCTATAGAACTGCGCGTGGTTCCACACGTTGAAGATGTCGCCGCGGAATTCCATCTGCAGTCTTTCCCCGAGTTTGGTCATCTTATTAAAACTCATATCCCAGTTGTTGATGCCCGGGCCGCAGCAGATAGTCCTGGGCGCGTTGCCGATGGTTCCAAGTGTCACGGCATGGGGATCCGTTTTTGTGCCCGTGCTCGGGTCGAAGGCGTTGTTGTCGAAAAGGGCTGGATCGAAAACAAAACCGCCGTTCTTGCGAATGTCCTGGGTATGGAACGGAGCAACGAGGTTAGGTTCACCGGGCGCCTCGAAGAGGAACGTGGAATCCAATAGCTCGTTGTCTGAAATCGAGGTGATTCGGATTGGGAAGCCGCGCTGGAAGCTCAAAATGCCGGAGGCCTGCCAGCCATTCAGCAGCTTGCCGCGGAATCCGTCCATCTTCGGAATGGGGATATCCCACACATAGTTGAAAACGAAACGGTGGCGTGCATCGAAAGCCGACAGCCCATAGGTTCCTCTGAAATCGAGCGGATTGAGTGCATCTTCGAAACTGGAAGCGTTGTCCAGCGATTTACTCCATGTGTAGGAAGCTTGAAACTGCAAGCCGTGCGAGAAACGCTTCTCGAACAGGGCTTGCAGCGAGTTGTAATTGGATTTTCCAACCGTGTTCTCGGTGAAGATTCCGCCGAAGACTGGCTTGCCATCGACTGGACATCCCGTACCCGTGAGAGGATCGCAATTGGGAGACGAAAACGGGCGCAAACCGACCAGTGTAATGGGATTGCCGTTATTGTTGGCGCCGACATTTCCACCACCGGGCAGGAAAGTGGTCGGGCCGGTCGGGCCGTAGGGAATGTAAAGTCCACCCACCGGGATCGTAGCAGAAGCGGGGATAGTGAATGCGCTGTCCTCGCTGAACGGCGTGCAATTACCTGATCCCAGAATGGTATTGAGCTGATTGCAGAGCAATGCTGTCCCTTTGTTGGTGTTAACTTCATAACTCGCCAGCAGGCGGTGGCCCTGCGAGCCGACGTAACCGACTTGCAACAATATGTCGTGGGGCAGTTCACGTTTGATCGTCAAATTGTACTGATCGGAATATTGCAGATGCAGATCCGCTGGAAATTCTCCAAACAGTACCATGGGGCGAAACACCGACCAGTCCACAGGCTGATTGCGCGTCGGATTCAAAATCCCATTGAAAGGATTGGGAGACGGGCTGCCACTCTGGTTCACGAACGGAGTTTGGAAAAGCGGATTGGTGACGCTGTTGCTTCCTCCGAAGGGAGGCTCGGCGCTGAACTGCTCCAGCACAAGCTGCTCGATCGGATTGTAAAAGATTCCATAGCCCATACTGACGCTGGTCTTGCTCGGGCCACCGGTGAGCTTGGCGAGCCAGCCGTCGTGCCAGCCCGGACTCCAATTCAAGCCAACTCGCGGAGCAAAGCCTTTGTAATACGTATTCACTAAGCCGTTTGGAACCCCTTTGTCTCCAGGAACCACAAGCCCCGTGGGCTGCACGCCAGTGTTATCGCAATTCGGATTCGCAACACCAAGACCCTGGAAGAAAGTAACCGACTTGGGGGAAAGCTGGCACGGGAAAACCGTGGAAAGCTGGCCAGGGTGGAATGTCTGCACCTTCTTGCCGATGTCCGTCAGCGGAGTATTCAACTCCCAGCGCACGCCGTAGTTCAGCGTTAAGCTGGGTTTAATCTTCCAGCTGTCTTGCGCAAATAAGTAAATGGAATTGCTGCGCACCAGTTCATGCTGAGCAGATCCCTGCGAATAGAAGCTCGGCAGACCGAGCAGATAATCCGGGTAGCCGTTGTCGAAACCTAAGTCATTGCCGAACGGGGCGGATGTCGAGGAGGTGAAGCTAAAGCTCCCATTGATGTTAAAGTACAGCAACTGATCGAACCGCTGGTTGCGGAAATCCCCGCCGAACTTCAGGCTGTGATTGCCGATGATCTTGCTGTAGTTGTCGCTGATCTGAAAGGTCTGGCCGGTCTGCGGCAATTGCCCCTCGAAATTGTTTCCGGTTGTAAACCCGCCGCTCACGTTTATGTACGGCACGCCTTCAAACTTCGGGCCGAGACCGGAGTGAATCCCGAAATCCGGATTGGTACCCAAAGCGACCCCCGCATCATTCACCAGCGGCGTGTCGGACGCTCCGGTAAAGCAACTGCTCGTTACCGTCGCGTTTCCGCCAACGCATGACGCTTGGATGGCATTGTTCTTTGTCGGCGTGTTGAATTTCGGCTGAGCCTCCCGGAAGTAGCTAAATCGGAATTCGTTCACCGCGGTCGATCCGATCGTGGAGGTGTGCGTGGCATTTAGCTGCTGCGTGCGGGTGTCAAAAACCCCGGGGAAATTGCCCAGCGTCGCGCCCGAAGCCTGGAATTTGGCAAAAGGATCCAGCAAATGGTCGTTATCGTAGTAATAATAGACCGAGGTCTTTTGATTGTTCGAAAATGCGTGATCGATCTTGACCTGGAATTGATCGCCGGAATTCCTTCTACTCGGCACCTGTAGAACTTGGCTTGCGCTTCCATTGCCGGGAATATACTGAAGAAGGTTCGCCGCGACAGGGTCAAAACAGGATACGGGAATTTGATTGTCAGTGTTCGTGTTCACGTTGGTGAAAATGCCCGGTGAAAGCAGTTTGCCCGTGGAATCGCGTGTGGCACCGTATGGATTACCAGCTGCAATCGGCAAGCCCCCTTGTGCCGCAACCGCCGCCGCGCAACCCGGGCGGTTATTTAGAATACTTGCCACAGTCGCGTCGCGAAGCGTTCCGGCAAATGGCGTTCCTAGTGAGAAATCACCACTGAGCTGAGCGGCGGTGGGCACCGAGACTGGCTGGGAAACGATCCCCTGCACGATGCGGCGGCCTTCATAGGATGCAAAAAAGAAAGTCTTGTCTTTCTTGATGGGGCCGCCCAGGGTTCCTCCGAACTGGTTTTGCTTGAATCCTGGTTTGGGCGCGGGGGTAAAAGTAAAAGGATGCGCGTTCAGAACATCGTTGCGGAAAAACTCGTAGAAGCTGCCGTGAATATCATTCGCGCCGGACTTGGTCACCACGTTGACCACCGCGCCGGAGTTGCGTCCGTATTCCGCGTCGAACGAATTCGAGATCACACGGAACTCCGCGATGCTGTCCGGAGACGGCTCAATGGCCGGCAGGTTGGCAAACAGGTCGTTGCCGTCGCCGCCGTTCACCGAGTAGTTGTTGGAGCGGCCGCGTCCGCCATTGACGGTGACCACGCCGGGCTTATCCGAGCCGTAGAAAGTATCGTTGCCGAGCTGCGACTGCACGCCGGGCTGCAACTGCAGCAATTGATAAACGTCCCGCTGATTCAGGGGCAATTGCGTCGACGAACGCTCATTCACCACCGCCCCGAGCTGCGTCGAGCTGGTATCGACCACGGGCGGCGCGCCGGTCACTTCCACGCTCTCCGTCGCGACGCCCAGTTGCAGCGCGATGTCCACACTGATGACCTGGTTCAAATCGAGAGCGACGCCTTTACGCGTATACTTCTTGAATCCCGCCTGAGTGACGTCAATTTCGTAAGTTGCGATCGGCACCTCGATAAAAATGTAGTCGCCATTTTCCCCGGACTGCACCTGACGCGTGGAGTGCGTCGCTTCATTGGTCAGCTGTACCGTGGCGGCAGCCACCGCGGCTCCCGTGGGATCCACAACCGTGCCCCGGATGCGCCCGCCGGTGCTCTGCGCGCCCGCCTGCGGTACGGCAAGCAGGATTGCTATCGCAATAATGGAAAGAGACAGAACCACCGAACGGCAGAGCGATCCGCCCTGCCAACAACGCGCTGCAACCTTCATGTGCTCACCCCTTACCTCTAAAAATTTCTTTTTGCCGGCCATTCTTCGAGGTTGCCGTGCCCCTGAAACCTTACTATAATCTAGCAAACTTAAAGAAAGCCGGGACCGGTGTCAAGCACAAAGAATTTTTCCAGCCGATCGGCAAAACTTGCGGGCGCGCGGCCCCTGCGCATCAGCGAAGTCGCGCGCCGCGTCGGCATCTCGTCTTCCGCTTTGCGCGCCTGGGAAGCCCTGGGCCTCGTCGCCCCGCAACGCACCCGAAGCCGCTATCGCCTCTACAGCGAAGCCGATGTGCGCCTGCTACAGCGCGCCATTTTCCTCCGCCGCGCGCGCAGCCTCAATCCCGCCGCCATCGTGCACGTCCTGAAACGCCAGGGAGTGGTTGCCGGCACCGCCGAAATCCCGCAAACGCCCGGCCAGCGATTCCGTCGCCTGCGCACTCGCCGCGGCCTCTCCCTCGCTCAAGTGGCCCGCGCCACCGGCGTTTCCGTCGGCTTTCTCAGCGCCCTCGAACGCGGCCAGATGCGCTCCTCTGTTGCTACCCTCCGCCGCATCGCGCGCTTCTACCGCACCAATATCCTTTCACTTTTCGAAGCCGCGGGAGAGAATCCCCGCCTGGTGCGCCCCGCGCAGAGAAAAATATTGGAGACCACCCCGGACGTGCGCATGGAACTCCTCGCCTGGGGCCACACCGTCATGGAGCCGCACCTTTTCCGCGTGAAGCCCGGCGGCGGGAGCGGTGAATCCTATTCGCATGAAGGCGAGGAGTTTCTCCACGTCATGCGCGGCGAATTCGAAATCTGGCTGGACGGCAACGAGCACTACCATCTCAAGCCCGGCGACAGTCTCTATTTCGAAAGCTCCACGCCGCACCGCTGGAAAAATCCCGGCCGCAGCGAAGCTTGGGTGCTGTGGGTCAATACTCCGCCAACTTTCTGAGGTGCTCATGAGGACTCCATTGCTCCGCCGCCTACTGCCAACGCTAGCTCTCTTCTTATGTTCCCCGGCGCTCCTCTCCGCGCAGGGCGCAAGATCCGCCGTGGCAGATACGATTGTGATTCACGGCAAGGTCTACACCCTCGACGTGAAGCAACCCTGGGCCCAGGCTCTGGCCATCCGCAACAGCAAGATCGTCGCTGTCGGCGGCCAGGTGGTTTATCAGTCGGACGTGAAGTAGTCCCGAGATGGTAAACATGAAAAGACGTACGCTCGTACTGGGGATTCTGGCGCTCGCGCTGGCCTCCGGCGCTTGCAAGAAAAAAGAAGACTCGCTCAGCCTGCTCGTCTGGGAAGGCTACGCCGAGGAGTCTTTTCTCCGTGCCTTCGAAGAGAGCCATCACTGCAAAGTCGTGGCTTCTTACATGGGTTCGAGCGACGAGCTGGTGGCCAAGCTGCGCGGCGGCAGTGCTTCCAATTACGATGTGATCTCGCCGTCCAGCGATGTGGCCACCTCCATCGTGCGCGCCGGCCTCGCCGCGCCTCTCGATCTTTCGAAGCTGCCTTCTTACACTCAGCTCTCCCCAAGACTCCGCGATTCGACGTTAGTCAAAACGAACGGCCAGGTTTACGGCGTGCCCTTCATGTGGGGCCCCAATCCTCTTTTGTACGATACTTCCGTTTTTTCCCAGCCGCCGGATTCCTGGGCCGTCCTGTGGGACGCGAAATACAAGGGGAAAATCTCCGTATGGGATGAACTCTCCACCATCTACATGGCCGCGCAAATTCTGGGCTACGACAAACCCGATCCCAGCCAGCTCTACAATTTGAGCGATGAGCAACTCGAAGCCGTGAAGAAAAAACTCCTCGAGTTGAAACCCTCCATCCGCAAGATGTGGGCCACCGGAGGCGAGCTGACCAACCTGTTTCAGAATCATGAAGTGGTTCTGGCCATGGGCTGGCCGCTGATGACCAACGATCTTCGCAAACTGAACTTCCCCATCGGCGAAACCATTCCAAAAGAAAACACCACCGGCTG
This sequence comes from Acidobacteriota bacterium, assembly GCA_043758915.1. Taxonomy (GTDB): domain Bacteria; phylum Acidobacteriota; class Terriglobia; order Acidiferrales; family UBA7541; genus Acidiferrum. The sequence goes on from JAYVMO010000141.1 coordinate 7,487, forward strand.
GATCGACCACCTGATGATTACCGCTGCCAGCCAGCACAAGGAACTCGCTCAGGAATTTCTCGAATACATGATCGAAGCGCAGACTCAAAAGAAAGTCGCTGACAAGACCCATTACACGCCCGCGAATCCCGGGGCCGCGCAATACCTGAGTGAAGAGGAAAGGAAAAGCTTGCACCTCGATAACCCCGATGCCTACATGCAGCGCATCTATTTCTGGCAGGATGTTCCACGCCGCGCGAAGTACAACGAAATCTGGAACGAGGTGAAGGCCGCACAGTGAGCGCCGCTGCTGCCAATCCGGCTGGTCACGCTCCCCTCGCAAACGGGCCTCTGCTCGAAGTTCGCGCCGTTGCAAAGCGTTTCGGCACGAGCGAAGTCCTGAAAAGTATTTCGCTGGACATTGCTGCAGGCGAATTTCTCACCCTGCTCGGCGAGAGCGGCTCCGGCAAAACCACTTTGCTCCGGCTGATCGCCGGTTTCGAACAGCTCTCCGCGGGCGAAATCTGGATGAGCGGCGTGCGCCTGGACACCCTGCCGTCTTACAAGCGGCGCGTGAACACCGTCTTCCAGCACTACGCCCTCTTTCCGCACCTCAGCGTGCAAGACAACGTCGCTTATGGACTCCGCGTCACGGGCACACCGAAGAGCGAAATCAGCGGTCGCGTCGAGCAAGCTCTGGGTATGGTGAAGATGCAGGAATTTTCCGCTGCGAAACCCTCCCGGCTCAGTGGCGGCCAGCAACAGCGCATCGCTCTCGCCCGCGCGCTGGTGAACCGCCCGCAATTGCTTCTTCTCGATGAACCGCTTTCCGCGCTCGATGCCAACCTGCGCAAACAAATGCAAAGCGAGTTAAAAGCCCTGCAGCGCGAAATCGGAATCACGTTCCTCTTCGTCACCCACGACCAGGAAGAAGCCATGGCGCTTTCCGATCGCATCGCCTTGCTTCGCGGCGGCGCGCTCGAGCAGATCGCCTCGCCGCGCGACATCTACGCACGTCCAGCGACGGCCTACACCGCGCGGTTCATTGGTCAGACGAACCTATTGCGCGGCGAAGTACGCGACGGCGCAGCCACTTGCGGCGTCTTGCGCTGGCCCGCATCTGGACCAGACGGCGCCGCCGTTTTCTCTCTGCGACCCGAAACTATCAGCCTCGCCGACGGCCCCGCACCGGCAGCAGAGACCATTCGCTTCCGCGCCGCGAT
>JAYVMO010000142.1:0-24721 GCA_043758915.1 Acidobacteriota bacterium
ATGGCGCTTCCCGCCGTGGAACGGGGAGAGGCGTGGATCTGGACGTTGCGGCTGAAGACGGAGCCGGAACGGATCATTGGAAGCATTGATTTGAGGAAAGGCGAGGCTGAGAACCGCGGGTTCTGGCTGGCGCCGGAGTGGCATGGACAAGGGTTGATGAGCGAAGCGTGCGATGCGGTGACGGACTATTGGTTCAATACGCTGGGGTTTGCGGTGCTGCGGGCGCCGAAGGCGATTGCCAATGAGGCTTCGAGGCGAATTTCAGTGAGGCAGGGGATGCGCGTGGTGAAGACAGAAGAGCGGGATTATGTGTGCGGGCGTTTGCCGAGCGAGATTTGGGAGATTACGGCGGAAGAGTGGAATGCGCGGAAGAGGTTGAGGTAAGGCATCGGTGGAGTACGCGATTGTGTGAAACAGCCCTGCCAGACTATGGGAGGGCGGGTTGGATATCGGTTTGGCGGAAGTCGTCTCCTTTGAAGAGGAGGGGTTCGCCGGTAGCCTTGGCGAGTGCGTAGGAGAAGCAGTCACCGAAGTTGAGGCCGGCTGCGTGTCGACCCTTACCATAAGTTGAATATGCCTGGCTGGCAATATGCGCCTGCTCCTCAGTGACAGGCTGGATGGCGATACGGGCGCCGCGAAAGACAGCATCCCGCTGGCGAATGCCTGCGTCACCGGTACGCGATTCCGCAACGATCGAGATCTCGACAAAGGTAGCGGCCGACACGCTGCAGGATGAAGCAGCTTTTATCGCGTCCCTGAAGGCTTCATACCCTGTCTCACCGAACATGATGGCCAGAACGGCGGAGGAATCCAAGATCACTTGGGGAGGCCTTTCTCGTCGTAGAGAAGTTCGGCATGGTCAACATACGGCCCCTTGTCAAGCGCAGCTCCACGTTTGGCAATGGCATCGAGCTCGGTGGCCATTGCGTCCTTTTTCCTGCGGGCGCGGAGCCGATCGAGACGTTCTTTAAGGGCTTGGGTGACGGCGGCGGTCATGGTTTCGCCGGTTTCTTTGGCGAGGAGTTGGGCGAGTTTGTGAGCTTCGGGATCTTTGATGTTGAGGGTCATTGATCTACCTATACAGACTATGCTCTACCTAGGTAGATTTTATCAAATGGAATGCGTAAAACAAGAGAAAAGCAAGACTGTATTGATGTGATGCAGGTGGGTTGGGGTGGATGTTGGGACAGGCTGAAGCCTGTGCTACCGAGCGAGGGATTGGCGGAAGAAGGAGAGCATGCGGTAGCCGGCGAGGTAGGAGAAGGGGGAGAGTTCCAGGGAATAGTGGCCGCAGGGGAGTTCGAGAGTGCGGGGATGGGCGCCGTGGCGGCGGAGGGAGTCGAGCATCTGGCGGGTGAGGTGGGGGAGCATGGTGGGGTCGTATTTGCCGTAGACCATGAGGGTGTTGCGACCGGCACCCATGCCGCGCTCGACGTAGGGCATGGGACTGATGGGGGCCCAGTAGTCGCGGAGTTCGTCGACGGTGACGTGGTTGCGAAGGCCTTCCCAGACGTGATTGGTGGTCATGCCCTGGCTGATGACGTCGGCATAGTAGGTGGAGACGTGGAAGAAGCCGCCGGCGCGGATGGCTTCGTCGTGTACGAGAGTGATGTAGCCGATGGAAGAGCCGATGCTGGTACCGAGGATGCCGAGTTTGGTGTAGCCCTGCTGTTCGAGCCAGCGGAGGCAGCGGCGAGCGTCCTGCACGGCTTGGCGATTGGCTTGAAGAGTGAGGCCGATATTGGGGCCGCAGATTTGGTCGGCGCGCTCGTGGCCGCGGGCCATGCGGCGGTCGTGGTAGGGCATGCTCATTTTCAGGACGGTGATGCCGAGGCGCTGAAGCCAGCGGCAGAGACCGTTCTGGCCGTGCCATTTGGCGTTCCAGTTGGGCAGGACGAGGACGGCGGGGCCTTTGGATTTTGCGGGGAAAAACTGGGCGTGGACGGTGTTGTTTTCGGGCCAGCGAGTGTGGATGGAACTGGTGAAAGAGAGAATGTTGCCGGAGGCCAGGCGGTAGTCGTCAGCGGGAGTGGTGGCATACCAATCTTTGCTGTTTTCGATGGCGTGACGGGCGTAGTTGCGGACGAAGTCCTGGGGATGGGGGTCGTCGAGGTTGCCACCGATGTGTTCGAGGCCCCAGTGGAAAGGCTGGACGCGGCGGTTGTCGTCGGTGGTCCAGCGGCGGTGCTCGTAACGGCGGATGCGTTGTTCGAACCAGTGCATGGAGAAAGTCGACAGTTGACAGTTGGGAGTTTACAGTCGACAGGTGTAGAAGGAAAGAAAGGGCGATTGTTGAAAGTTCAAAGTTGAGAGGAAGAAGAGAGAACGAAAAAAGAAAAAGATAGCGCAGAGACGCCGAGGGCGCGGAGGTTCGCAGAGGGGAACCTAGCTAGAGATTGTGCCGGGCGTTCATGTCGCGGCTTGAGTCTGGGGCGCTTATCGCGGCCGGTGTCGGGGCGCACAGTTGGAGGGGGCACAGACGAAGGTGTGCTACCTGTTAGGCATCCGACACGGGGGCTGGGTGGTTTGTTGAGGCGGTGCGGGGTTTATGGCAGAGTCGGAATGTGGTCATCGCCTTCTTTTTCCTGTTAGGGATTGTGATGGGGAGCTTTCTGAATGTGTGTATTTCGCGCATTCCGGAAGGGCTGTCGATCGTGGCGCTGGGGTCGCGGTGCCCGCAATGTTTGACGCCGATCAAGCCGTACGACAACGTGCCGGTGTTCGGGTGGATCTGGCTGCGGGGAAAGTGCCGGTCGTGTAAGAAGACGATTTCGCCGATGTATCCGCTGGTGGAGTTGGCCACGGGGCTGCTGTTTGTGGCGGCGTTTGAGAGCTTTGGGCTGACGCCGGCGTTGGTGAAGTGGCTGTTCTTCACTTGCCTGATTATTATCCTTACGATTACGGACCTTCGGGTGCGTCTCCTGCCGGACCTGGTGACTTGGCCGGGGTTCATCGCCGGGCTGTTTTTTTCAGCGATGGTGCCGCCCGATGACGGGGTCGCAGTGCAGTTGAGCGCACGGCTGCTGCATCACTTCCCTTCCCCGGCGGTGCTGGGGCTTGTGGATGGGATGCTGGGCGCAGCGTTTGGCAGCCTATTTCTGTGGGGCGCAGCGGCGCTGTATAAGTTGGTGCGCGGCTACGAGGGGATGGGGTTTGGCGACGTCAAGATGATGGCCATGGTGGGGGCATTTCTGGGATTGCGCGGAGCTTTCTTGACGATACTGGCGGGCACGCTACTGGGAAGTATCGTCGGGTTGGGCGTGATTGTGGGGGTCTACGCGGGGGGAACCGACAGGCGGATTGCAGAACGCGCGAGCCGCCGTGGTCTGGGGTCGGTGAATGCGCTGCGCTGGGCCATCGCCAGCCAGTATCAGCTTCCACTAGGGACGTTTCTGGGCATCGCGGCGCTGTTTCTGGTGCACTTTTTGCCGGTAGCGGAAGCGCATTCTTACTGGCTGGGGTTCTGAGAAGAAACCGTGCACCGCAGATGAAGGTCATGATACTGGCCGCCCTCCAACCCGATAGATCGACGCACCTATGGCTCATCACAGCGATCACCACGGTAACGATTTTTGCCGTTGGTGGGTTGTCGCTTTATATTATCCGGCGTTTTTTCAAGACGACGCGTGACGCGCACCGCGAACAGTTCCTGGCGGCCGCGCCGCGGACGGAGAATCCATCCGCGTTCATGGCCGCGTCGATGCAGGGCGTGATTCTGAAGTTAAAGGAGCAGGAAAAAGAGCTGGAGCGGCTGCACCAACTGGAAAAAGAACGCGCGGAACACACCGAGCGGCTGAGCCTGGAGGTTACGCGCAACATGCCAGCCGGGCTGGTGGTGGTGAATGCCTCGGGAATTATTGCCAGCGCGAATCCGGCGGCGGAGCAAACGCTGGGGATACGGCAACTGGGCTTCCGGCGGTATAGCGAGGCGCTGGGTGCGTCATCGGATTTGACGAAGCTGCTGGCGGAGTGCCTGGCGGCGGGAAAGATTTTCCGGCGGGAAGAGGTGGAACACAAGACTCCGGACGGGGAGACACGGAAGCTGGGAGTGACGATCTCGCCGATCCGGCGAGGAACGGAAAAAATTAGCGGGGCGATCTGCCTGCTGAGCGACCTAACGGAACTGGCGACGCTGCAACGGCAGGTACAACTGAAGGAAAATCTGGCGGCGCTGGGGGAGCTTTCCGCGGGTATCGCGCACGAATTCAAGAATGCGCTGGCGACGATTTCGGGATACGCGCAGATGATACGAGCGGAGGGGCCGACGGGCGAAGCGGCGGATAATGCGGAGCGCATTCTGGAGCAGACGCGCAACATCACGCACGTGGTGACGGAGTTCCTGAAATACGCGCGGCCGCTGGATATCTCGAGCGAGCCGGTGGCGATGCAGACCGTGGTGGAGCGCGTGGTCTCGGAAGTGGCGGAAGGGAGCCCGCAGATTCGCATCCGGCAGGAAGGTCCGCTGGGGAGCGTGGCGGGAGATGAAGGATTGCTGCGGCAGGCGCTCTTGAATCTCGCGCGAAACGCTGCGGAGGCTTGCGCAAACGCGGCGAATGGCGGGCGGGTGCTATTGCGTGGGGAGATCGTGCAGGGAGAAGAGACCGGCTTTCAGCGCATCACGGTGTTTGACAACGGGCCGGGGATTCCGGCAGCGTTAATGGGGAAGCTGTTCCGGCCGTTTTTCACGACGAAGGCCAATGGCACCGGGCTGGGGCTGGCGGTGGTGCAGAAGATCATCGTGCAGCACGGCGGGCAGGTGGAAGCGCGGAACAGCGCCGAGGGTGGGGCGGCGTTTATCGTTACGCTACCGGTGTGCCGTAGCGCCGCGGAAGCGGTAGAATCAAAGAAGGCCGTAACGCGATGATTTTCATGGATTTGCCAGCCGTGGCGAGGAGGTTGTGCCAATGCTTATGAAAACGTGGCTGAAAGTCCTGGTGGCCGTGCCGACGCTGTGCTTGGCAACGCTGCCGATGCTGGCGCAACAGCAGGATGCCTCCCAACAACAGAGCGGCGACGCGGTGGCCGACGCGGCGCGCAAAGCACGCGACGAAAAGAAAACGGCGGCGAAACCCAAGAAAATTTATACGGAAGACGACATCAGCCGAAAACATCCGGACTCGGCGAGCCCATCGGCATCTTCCTCGGGGCAGGCGCCAGCGAATGGGGCGGCGGGTGCGCCTGCGGACGAAAAGAAGGACGCCAAGAAGAATGACGAGGCGAGCTGGCGGAAACGCTTCCAAGAAATGCATACCAAGATCGCCAACACCGAAAAGGAACTGGACATCCTGCAGCGGGAATCGGAGAAAGCGCAGCTTCAGTATTACCCCGATCCACAAAAGGCAATGAACGAGCAAAACAACCGCAAGGAAATCAACGAAAAGTTCGCGAAGATTGAAGCCAAGAAACGGGATCTAGAGAAGTTGAAGCAGAATCTGAGCGACATGGAAGACGCGTTGCGCAAGGCCGGCGGCGATCCCGGCTGGGCGAATGAATAGGGCCGCCGCCGCGCGTGAAAGACGCTGAAGCGTTTCCGGCCGTTCCCTTTTGATGCATTCCTAACTCCGCACAGGCAGTGCTCGTTCCTGCAAGAATGCCGCAGGATTCATGATAGAAACGGAAGAGATGGAACCCCTTCTCCTTGTAGAAGATAAAAATGAGTTGCGCGCGATGCTGCGAAAAGCGCTGGAACGCGCGGGCTATATCGTGGACGAAGCGCCCGACGGTGCGGCGGCGATTCAGAAGGTGCGCGCGCGGCGGTATCTGCTGGTGATCACGGATTTGAAAATGCCGGGGGCGTCCGGGCTGGAGGTCCTGCGGGAAACGAAGCAAGCGGACGCGACGATCCCGGTGATTTTGCTGACGGCCTTCGGCTCGGTGGAAGAAGCCGTGACGGCGATGAAGGAAGGGGCGTTTGATTTTCTGCAAAAGCCGGTGGACCTGGATCATTTGAAGCTGCTGGTGCAGCGCGCAGCCGGGCAACAGGAGATGCTGCGGGAAAACCTGCTGCTGCGCGAAGAATATACGGCGCGATACGGATTCCCGCGCATCGTGGGCGAGCATGCCGCGATCCGCGAGGTCAGCCAGCAAATCCAGAAAGTGGCGGCGACGGATGCGACGGTGCTGCTGCTGGGCGAGAGCGGAACAGGAAAGGAATTGTTCGCGCGGGCGGTGCATCATCTATCGCCCCGGCGGGAAAAGCCGTTCGTGGCGCTGAATTGCGCGGCCATCCCCGAGGGGCTGGTGGAGAACGAGCTGTTCGGGCACGAGCGTGGAGCGTTTACGGGGGCAGGTGCGCGCAAGGTAGGCAAGATGGACCTTGCGCATCGCGGCACGCTGTTCCTGGATGAGATTGGGGAGCTGCCGCTGGCGATTCAGGCGAAGCTGCTGCGCGTGCTGGAAGAGCGGCGGTTCGAACGCGTAGGCGGGACGCAATCGATCGAGGTGGATATGCGCCTGGTCGTGGCCACAAACAGAAATCTGCTGAAATTGGCGGAAGAGAAACTTTTCCGCGAGGACTTGTACTTCCGAATCTCGGCGGTGCCGTTGACCATTCCACCCCTGCGAGAACGCGGCAATGACGTCCTGATGCTGGCCGATCATTTTCTGGAGAAGTTCAGCAGGGAGTTTGCGAAACCAGGGCTGGAGCTTTCCGCGGAGACACGCGAGCGCATGCTGCAGTATCGCTGGCCGGGAAACGTGCGGGAACTGCAGAATACGCTGGAGCGCGCGGTGATCCTGGCGGATGGACTGACGATACACCCGGCGGGTTTGCAGCTGCCCGCGGCAAAAACAGAGGTAGACACGTTGCCGGCAGGAATGCTGCCGGAGGATTTCAATTGGGAAGGGTCGCTCGAGGAAGTGACGGGACGGGCCGTGGGCCACGTCGAGCGCGTGATGCTGGAAAATACGTTGCAGGAATGCAAGTGGAATAAGACGCGGGCAGCGGAGAAGCTGGGGGTTTCACCAAAGACGTTGCTGGCGAAGCTGCGTAGTGCGGGATTGGAAGAATAGACGAGATTTATTGTGACGCGCCGGAAACAGAGTGGAAGAGGGCTGGCGTAATAACGTCGAACAATGGAATTACACAGAGGCCGCAGAGAACACACTGGGCATAGAGAAGAAAAATCGCCACGATAGTACTTTGAGCTTGCGGGGCGGAACGCTAGTGCGCCTTCACGCCTACGTGTAGCGCTACGGTGCCGAGGGTCCAGCCGCGGTAGTCCACGGATTGATAGCCGACCCTGGTCATGAGCGCCGCCAGCTCGGGCGGACGGAAGAAGCGGGCGACGGAATTTGGTAAGTAGGTGTAGGCGGCGCGGTCGCCGGATAGCAGCCCTCCAATTCGCGGCAAAACATTTCGAAAATACCAACGATAGAGATCGCCGAAGAGGCCGGATGGCGGTTCGGTGAATTCCAGAATCGCGAGGGTTCCGCCGGGCTTCAGGATGCGCTGGATTTCGCGGAGGCCGGCTTCGTAGTTGGCGAGATTGCGAAAGCCGAAGGCGGTGGTGACGAGATCGAAGGAGGCATCAGCGAACGGCAAGCGGAGGGCGTCCGCTTCGAAAAAAGGCATGGGCGTTGCAGTTTTTCCGCTGGCGGAGTTGCGTATAGATGTGCTTTTCTCCCGAGCGCGGACGAGCATGGTGTGAGCGAAATCCGCACCGATGACGCGGGCTTGGCCGGACTTTGCGAGGGAGAAGGCCAAGTCCCCTGTGCCACAGCAAAGATCGAGGACCAGGGCATCAGGGCGATCTAGAATGGGGCGAAGGCGGCGGGCGACGCGGGCGCGCCAAAGGCGATCGAGCTGAAGCGAGAGCAAATGGTTCAGCAGATCGTAGCGCGGGGCGATTTGTGTGAACATCTCGCGGACTTTTTTCGAGGCGTCCGCTTCGGAGGCCGCGCCTTCGGGGCGAGTTCCCTTCACAGGTGCGGCAGCGTCAGACACGGGAGAAACTCGCTTCGCACAAGATGCGGGGAGCGAAATGGAGAACGCGCTCGACGGCTTTGAGGGGGACGTTATCGACGGTGCGAGCTTTGCCGATCCTTGGGCACAGGACGAAGCGCAGTTTTCCGGAGCGGGATTTTTTGTCCGAGCGCATGGCATCGACCAAGGATTTCGCGGACACGCGGGGCCAGTGCGGGAGAGGGCCCAGGCGGCGCACGAGCGCGACGATGCGGGAAGCATCATCGGCGCGAGTGACGCCGACTTCGTGGCCGAGGAGTGCGGCGGCCATCATGCCCCAAGCGACGGCTTCACCGTGTTGAAAGCGGCGGTAGCGACTGATGCTTTCGAGAGCGTGGGCGAAGGTATGGCCGAAATTGAGGATTTCGCGGAGGCTGGCTTCGCGCTCGTCGCGGCTCACGACGTTTGCCTTGATGAATACATTGCGTGGAATCAGATCATCGAGAGCGGCACGGTCCCGCCGCTTCACCTTCTCCAAGTTTCTTTCGAGGTAGGCGAACATTTGCGCATCGGCAATGATGGCGTGCTTGATGACCTCGGCGAGGCCGCCGCGAAACTCACGCTCCGGAAGCGTGCGCAAAACATGGGGATCCGTCAGAACCAGGCGCGGGGGATAGAATGCGCCGACGAGATTCTTCCCTTCCGGCAAATTGACACCGGTTTTGCCGCCGATGGAGCTATCGACTTGCGCGACCAGCGTGGTGGGGATTTGGACAAGGGCGATGCCGCGCAAGTAGGCCGCGGCCACGAAGCCAGCGACGTCGCCCACGACGCCGCCACCGACGGCGATGAGCAGCGATTTGCGATCGGCCCCGGAACGCGTGAGCGCGCGGGAGAGAGATTCGACCGAACGGAGATTTTTAGCGGACTCGGCATCGTCGAAAAGATGCAATTTGCTGGCGGCGGGCGGGCCGAGTCCTTGCTTGAAGGCTTTTCCGACGGCACGCCACACCTTTGGCGAGGACACCACGTGAACGCTGGAGAACTTTCCGAGCGCGGCGATTTCTTTTGCTGCTTGACGAAGAACGCCTGCGCCGCACACAACGGAATAATCGCCCGCCGTGGAGCGCACGAGAATGTGTTTTCTTTTCATTTGCCGAGCAATGCTGCGCCCCTACCTTGATTGAAGCTGCTTCACACTTTCCAGAAAAACATGGCCGACGACCGCCAAGGTCTTGGCGCTGATTTTGTCGAGCGTGTCTTCGGTGGTGTGCCAGTAGGGAACGTCGTTGATGGTGTCCAGATCAATGACGTCGACGACAGGGACATTGCGCTTTTTGAAAGAGAAATGGTCGTCGCCACCGACGTCATAAGGCTCGTTTAGGAAGACGTCCGAGTAGCCGAGCTTTGCGGCAACGCCCCAAACAAGGTCCACTAGCCATTTTGTGGAAGTACCGTCGCGGCGAAAATGCGACTTTTTGCCGCCAACGAGATCAGCGAGAAGAAACGCTTTGATCTTGGGGATATCGCCGCTGGCGGCGAAGCGCGCGGCCATCTGGCGGCTGCCGTAACAATTGTCGGGATCTTTCCAATCGAAGTTGACAGCCTCTTCGGCGTCAAAGAAAGCGATCCACACGGCGTATTTACCGTGCTGCCGGCAGAGCAGGTGGGCGAGTTCGAGCATTATCCCCGTGGAAGAACCGCCATCATCGGCGCCAATAAAATTGGGAATGCGTTTTGTGTCGTAGTGGGTGGCGAGCAGGATGATGCCGGGCTGGTCGCCGTGGATTTTCACCAGAATATTTTTCATGGGGAGACGGCCAGCGGGCGTGTCGGCACTGAAGGAATCGGTCTCCACGGTGCAACCGAAGGACTTCAACTCGGCCTGCAAATAATCCTGAACTTGAACTATAGCTTGCGAGCCTGTGGGGTGCGGACCGAAGGCCACTTGTTTGGCGACGTGTGCGTATGCGCGCTGGCCGTCGAAGCCGCCGGTCTTTTCGGGAGGTGGCGCGTCATCGGAAAGCTGCGGCGGCGGGGTGGCCACCGTGCTCATGAATGGCGGGCTGCCGGATGCGGCGGTGGCGTGGTCTCCTTTGGCTTTGCAGCCGATGATTGCCGCGCACGCACAAAGGATAAACGCGCAGGCAACGCGCACCATTGTTTTGGACATGCCATTCATTTAACGGGCCTCCGCGGCGGCGAGCCGCCGTTTGCGCCGCCGCATGACGACCGCGGAAACGCCGATGCTCACGAAATAGAGGCCCACCATGGGGGCCATGAAAATCAGCATGGTCATGGCGTCGGGCGTGGGAGTGACGATGGCGGCGACGACGGCGATGACCAAAATGGCGTAGCGGAAATTCTTCCAGAGGAATTTGGGCGTGACGATTCCGAACAGGGACAAGAAGAAAATCAGAACCGGCAATTCGAACATCAACCCAATGCCCAGCAGAATGATCAGGATGAGGTCGAAATATTCGTTGACGCTGATCATGGGCACGACATCACGCTGGGCCATGAACAAAGGCCCGGGACTTATCAGGAAGTGCAGGATGTACGGGAGGGTGATGAAATAGCCGAAGGCGATGCCCACGAGGAAGAGAAAAACGGTGGAGAACAAGAAACCGGTGATGGCGCCGCGCTCGTGCTTGTAGAGGGCCGGGGCAACAAAAAGCCAAATTTGGTAGAGCACAACCGGAGAGGCCAGCACGATTCCGAGATAGACGCCCACGGTGATGACCAGGTTGAGATAGCCTGCGGGGTGGGTAAAGATGAGCTTGGGATCCAGGTGAGCGTCCGCCAGGGCCTTCAACATCGGACGGTTGAGCCAACTGATGAAATACTTTGCGAGGTAGATGCCGATAAATGCGCCAATGCCGATGGCGATGAGTGAATTGACGATGCGCTTGCGCAGTTCAAGGAGGTGATCGAAGAAGGTCATGGAAGCGCCGGGATCAGTGTCTGGCGCGACGACGACGGCTTCCGGGGCTGATTCAGGCTGGCTGTTGGTGGTCATGGAGGGAGTCGTCGGTCTTGGTGGCGGATGGTTCTTGTGATTCCGCTTTCGTGTCGGCGAGGACAGTTTCGGAACGCGGCACAGATTCGGCCACAGTGGCGATTGTGAGTGCTTCCGTATTCCGGGCGTCCACGTCTACATGAGTGCCAAGCACCGGTGTTTCGGACGTGGCAGATGTCCCTTGGGATGCGGGCTGCGGCTCCTGGGCTGCCGATGCGGCTTCGACCCGCTTTCGCTCGTTTAGGACGGCTTGCCGCTCGATAGTGCGCATCTCTTCTTCAAACGCGCCTTTGAAGTCGGAGGAAGCCTTTCGGAATTCGGCCATGAGCTTGCCGAGGTTGCGGGCCAGTTCAGGCAGCTTCTGGGGGCCGAACACGACCAGGACGATGACGAACAGCACGATCATGTGGGGGACGCTGAGCATAGTGTCAGGTGACCAATTTAGGGGCCATTGGCATCATAGAGAACGGCGTTTGCGCCTGTCAAACAACAGTTTCGGGTGTGGTATAATTCGTAGTTGAGTGGTCTCGCGAGGATAGAATGAAATCAGAGCGTCGCGGCCTGGTAGTGATTGTTGCCGTCCTGCTTGTATCTGCCGTGTTGGGAGGCATTTACGGCCCCAATGTGCGAGCCACCAGCTCCTCGGCGGATGACTATCAAACGGCGGTGCGGGACTTTACTCGCGTGTTGGACGTGGTGCAGTCCAATTACGCCGAGCCGGTGGACGTGGACAAGGCCGTGTACCAGGGCGCGATTCCCGGCATGCTGCGCATGCTGGACCCCCATTCCAATTTCTTTGATGCGCGGCAGTTTGCGCTGCTTCGCGAAGATCAGCGAGGAAAATACTACGGCGTAGGAATGGTGGTGGCGCCGCGGCAGAACCATACGGTGGTGATGTCTCCGTACGTGGGCGCGCCGGCGTATAACGCGGGTTTGCGGCCGGGTGACGTGATTCTGAAGGTGGACGATAAATCGACCGACGGTCTGACGACCAGCGACGTAGCGGACTTGCTGAAAGGCCCCAAGGGCACGGTGGTCAAAATTACCGTTTCCCGCGAAGGATATAGCGACCAGTTGGTATTCACCGTGACGCGCGCTGAGATTCCCCGGCATTCGGTGGACATCTCGTTTTTGCTGAAGCCCGGGATCGGATATATCCGGCTGTCGGCGTTCAACGAGACTACGGATCACGAAATTGCGGAAGCGCTGAAACAACTGAACGTGGGTTCGCTGGACGGACTGATTCTGGATATGCGCGGGAATCCCGGAGGCTTGCTGAACGAAGCCGTGGCTGTGGGCGACATGTTTCTGGAGAAGAACCAGCTCATTGTTTCGCACCATGGAAGGACGTCACCGGAGCGGAGATATTACGCGGTGCGCGGGAACCAGGGAGTGAACGTGCCGCTGGTGATTCTGGTGAACAACAACTCCGCTTCGGCCACGGAGATTGTGGCCGGCGCGGTGCAAGACCACGACCGCGGGCTGGTGGTGGGCGATACTACGTTTGGCAAGGGACTGGTGCAGACGGTTACGCCGCTGAGCGAAAACACAGGATTGGCGCTGACGACTGCGCGGTATTACACGCCGAGTGGGCGGCTGATTCAGCGGGATTACAAGTCGATTTCGCTGTATTCCTATCATTACGAACGCAAAGTGCCCGACCACCCGACGGAGGTGAAGCTGACCGACAGCGGACGGCAGGTGACCGGCGGCGGCGGAATTACGCCGGACATCGAAGTGCCGGAGCCGAAACTGAACAAGTTTCAGCAGCAGATTTACCGGGGCGACGTGTTTTTTCCGTTGGAGTCCGGGATCGGCGGATTCACGCGCTATTACCTGGGGACCAAGCCGGTGATCACCAAGGAATTCGAAACCGATGATAGCGTGCTGAAGGAGTTTCGCGGATATCTCGCGAAGCACAACATCCGTTACACCGAGCCGGAGATGGCCGAAAACCTGGATTGGATCAAGCGGAAGATCAAGCAGGAAGTGTTCATGTCGGCGTACGGGATGCAGGAAGGCTTCAAGGTGCAACTGGAGTCCGACCCGCAGGTGATGAAGGCCGTGGAAGCCATCCCGCAGGCGCGTGCGCTGTATCAAAACGCGCGCAAAATCGTGGCGCAACGAACCAGCGGTTCATTAGATCAGCCGTAAATCACGCCGCGATTTGCGGATGTTCTTCACAGGGGCGCCGGAAAAGGGCGCCCCTTTTTGCATGGTTGCGTCGTTGCGGCGGTTGGCAAGGACGTGCGCCTCTGTTAAAATTATTTTGCTGCTCGTGGGCGAGTAGCTCAGCTGGGAGAGCGCCTCGTTCGCAACGAGGAGGTCGCCGGTTCGATCCCGGTCTCGTCCACCATGTTCCTTTCCCCTGCCGGATCGATTCGCAATATCTACTCCAGAAAATACGGAAATAACCTGAATGAAACATTCCTGTAATTTCCGCCGTTCGACACTCTAAGCATGACTACCACCGCTGTCCTGGTGCAAGACTGCGGGAATTCCCTGACCTCAATTGCTCGTTTTCGCGCAGGACTGGCCCAAACGATGGATGATCTACTGGAATGCCAGCGATGGCGATACCTAGCTCTGCAGCGCTTCCTGCCATACTTCGGAATATTTGTACCCGGTGCCGGTGTTGAAGAGAACCACGTTATCGTCGCGATTGATCCAACCGGTGGCTGCGAGTTTGCGCGCGGCGGCAACCGTTGCAGCGCCTTCCGGAGCGGCGAAGATGCCTTCGAGCGAGGCGAGTTCCCTGCCCGCCTGGAGCATCTCCTGGTCGGTTACCGTGATCGCCGTTCCTTTGGTCTGCCGGAGCATGCGGAGAATCATCAGGTCGCCCAGGGGGCCAGGCACACGAAGTCCCGAAGCGAGCGTTGCGGCGTTTTGGAAAAACTGCGCCGAGGTTTGCTGCGCGTCCCAAGCCTTCACAATCGGCGCGCAGCCCGCCGCCTGTACGGCGACCATGCGGGGACGGGACTTGCCGATCCAGCCCATCTCTTCCATTTCGTCAAAGGCCTTGCACATGCCGATGAGGCCGACTCCGCCGCCGGTGGGATAAATAATTACATCAGGGAGCGATTGCTGGCCCTGTTCCCAGAGTTCGTAAGCCATGGTTTTCTTGCCCTCGACGCGGTAGGGCTCCTTGAGTGTGGAAACGTCGTACCATCCTTCGCGATCTTTGTGCTCGGCGACGTACTTGCCGCAATCGGAGATCAACCCGTTTAATTTAACTACCTGAGCGCCAAAGGCACGGCACTCCAGGACGTTGGCCACGGGTGTGTCCGCAGGCATCACGATGATGGCTGGAATGCCCGCGGCGGCAGCGTAAGCTGCCAAAGCGCCTCCGGCATTGCCCGCCGTGGGCGCTGCCAAAGCTTTTGCGCCGAGTTGCTTGGCGCGCGTGACGGCAGCGGTCATGCCGCGGGCTTTGAAAGAACCCGTGGGGTTAAGTCCTTCATCCTTAACAGCGAGGCGCGCAAGCCCAAGAGACTCGCCGAGCCTTGGAGCCGGGACGACCGGAGTCATGCCCTCGCCCAGTGAGACGCGAGGGCCATCCGGCAGAACCTCGGCATAGCGCCAGAGGTTGTTCGGTCTGGTGGCCAAATTGGCGGGAGTCAGCGTGGCAGCGGCGCGCCGCAAATCATAGATTGCGAGCAAGGGCTGGCCGCAAGTGCAGAGATGCTGTTCGACGGAAGCATCGTACTTTTTTTCACAGGCGGAGCACCTCAGTTCAATAACATTTGATGGTGGGGTCATAAGTCCAAGAGTTTAGCACAGGGCTTTTTAGCTATCGTTTGGTGACCGCCGCCCCTTGCAGCGGGCAATTCGCGGCACATTCCACGGTACAATGGAGTTATGGCCGTGCGTCTCATTGCGCTGGATATCGACGGTACGCTGCTGGACAGCCGCTGGCAGCTTCCGGAAGCGAATCGCGCGGCGATTGTCGCGGCCACGCAGCGGGGCATCGAGGTGGCGCTGGTTACCGGGCGCCGCTATGACTTCGCGCTGCCGATCGCGCACAAGCTGGATTCGCCGCTGACCATGATCGTCAATAACGGGGCGTTGATCCGCTCGAAGGATGGGCAAACGTATTTGCGCCATCTGCTGGCACGGGAAACCGCCGGGCGCGTCCTGGAGCTTACGCGAAGTTGGCGGGAATGCGCGGCGGTGGTATTCGACAGGCAACGCGAAAAGCAAGTCATGCTCGAACGGCTGAATCCCGACGATTCCGTGCGCTACGCCTACTATGCGCGCAATCAAGAGTTTATCGGCCTGGCGGTACCGCTGGAAAGTTGTCTTGACGAGGATCCCATTCAGGTAACGTTTTCCGGCCGCGTAGAGCCTATGCGAGAGGTAGAAGCGACCCTCCGTACCGCGTCCTTCGGGGAAGACTTCGCGGTGGCGGTCACCGTCTACGATAGCAAAGACTTTTCCATGATCGACGTGATGCACCCGATCGTTTCGAAAGGCTATTCGCTGGCGGAATGGGCCGCGCTGCGCGGTTATGCGCGCAAAGAGGTGATGGCGATCGGGGACAATCACAACGACCTGGAGATGCTCACCTTTGCGGGAATCCCGGTGGTGATGGGGAATTCCGTGCCGGAGTTGAAGGCCTTTGGCTGGCACGAGACACGCAGCAACGACGAAGACGGAGTGGCCGTGGCTATCGAGCAATTTGCGCTGCGGGAGGCCACGCCGTGCGCCTGATTCGCGGCCTGCTGGCTTGCGGGGTTCTTTTTGTGGCTGCGCCGTGCCTGCGCGCCGAGTATGTGGTTTTGCGCAGCGGCCAGAAGCTCAGCGTGACGGGCTACCAGTTGTTGGGCGGGAAATACCGGTTGCAGATGGCTGGGGGATTCGTGGAAGTTCCTGCCGAGGAGGTGGTGGGCATTGAACCCGAGGAAGTTTTTACTCCGGGGCCGCCAAAGCCCGCGGCGACCGCTCCGTTCCGTGAAATTGTGGAAGCGGTGGCGGCGCGCTACGGCGTGGATGCGGATTTGATTGCCAGCGTGATTGCCGTGGAATCGAATTTCGATCCCAAAGCCGTTTCGCGCCGTAGTGCGCGAGGATTGATGCAGCTCCTGCCGGGAACGGCTGAACGGCTGGGGGTGCGGAACATTTTCGATCCGCAGGAGAATATTGATGCCGGAACGCGCTACTTGCGCGACCTCTTGAAACGCTACAAAAATGACCTGGCGCTGGCGCTTGCGGCATACAACGCCGGTCCGGAACGCGTGCAACAGTATGGACGCGTGCCACCGTATTCCGAGACCATCTCCTACGTGCGCCGCGTCAAACGCGCTTATGACAAGTGCAAAGCGGGCTCAGCGGCAAATACTCCCGCAGCGAACTCGTCCGGGAGCACGCCGACTGCGGGCGCACCGGCCACTTCTGAGAATTAAGCCACCACCACAGCGCGAACGCGAGCACCCCCCAACGACGGCACAAACATCCTGGTAAACGTTTCGGAACAATTTAATGCTGTTGCAGGGGAGAACCGTTAGGAAGCTCCACTGGGCGGTGGATTGCGCTGCTATTTGGGTGGATTCGAGGAAGGCTGCTGCCCCAGCGGGTTTTGACCCGGAGCCCCCGCGCCTTGTATCGCCCCCTGAAGAGCTGCCTGGGCGTCCTTTGCGGGGTCCCAGTAGAATTCGAACTGGCGATAGTTCTTGGCCTTCTCGTAGACCTTGATCGATCTCTGGTTGATCTTGCTGCCGACCCCAATGATGTTGCCCCCGATGATGGTGGGGGTATCGGTCCCGGTAATCGGTTGCGGATTGCTGGAGGAACCCGTGTCGCTCGTTCCGAAGTCGGTTCCTTGGGGATTCTCGCCGTTGGCCCCGGGATTCGTGCCGGGTTGCGTCCCCGAAGGATTCTGACCACCGGGGCTGCCCGGCTGCTTGTTGCCGGCACCGGCCAATGCGGCAGCGGGAGTGCCCAGGCCTCCGGTCTGGGGAAGTTGCAGGTTCGCTTGCGGGGGCCTGAGGCTGCCGATCAGCTGGCCGTTGGGACCGACATAGATCAAACGCCAGGCGCCGTCCACTTTGTTCATCGGATCTTTGTACGCTTGCCGCATGTAGCGGATATTTCCCACGCCAGGTTTGGTCAGGTTGTCGAGGGAGGTCGGAAAATGGCCCTGGTTCTTGCGAACGTAGAGCTTGATGCCGCGGACGTATTGTTTGCCGCGCCAGATCATCTCTTCTTCTTTTTGGCGCTGGGCTTCTGTTTTGACGGAGAGACCGACGGAGAGGGTGGAGACGAGGAGCACGGCCGTAAAGAAAATCAGCAGAAGGAGGATGTAGCCGCCTTCCGCGCGCGCGTTCGTTCTTGATAATGAGCGGTTCATCGTGACACCGGGGACGTGGTCAAGCCAGCGCCGGCCTCTTCGAGAACCAACGGCGCGGTGTTTCTAAGGCCGGTGGAGATTTCTTCGAACTCGATGGAGGCATTGTTAATTCTCAAGATACGGAAACGCCCGAGGAGGGTGTCGCCCTCGCCGACGATGTAGATGTCTTCGCGGTTGGTCAGGAAGGCGCGGCGGGCGGTGCCATTGGGAACCGTGCCATAGCCGAAGAAAGTCAGCGGGAGGGTTGGCGGTATGGGCGGAGGGAGCTTCTCGGGCCCATAGGGCCGATGGGGCGTATTTGCAGCAGTATTCTTGTCCGATTCCGCCGGGGGAGGCGCATGGGGATCGAAGATGTTCCGCAAAGTCTTGGGATATTCGGTTTTGCGGCTGGCTTCCATCTCCCAAATCCTAGGCGCGGGGCTCTCGACTCCCAAAGGGGCGTAGTTCCGCGCGATGGATGCGGGTCCCAGACTGGCCGTCGCTGGGGAGCGGTTGAAATGCCAGACAACGGCCAGGAGAACGAGGAGCAGGCCAACGAGCAGCACAATTTGGTTCCGCTGTTTCATGCTGCTGTCCGGAAGTAGGTTTTGAGATGCATGGTCACTTTAATCAAATTGGAGGGCCCCTGCCCTTGCGCCTGGGTGGCGAGAGCCAGGGCCTCGAGCGCGTAAACCCGATCCGAGCGCTGCATACCGTTCACGAAGCGGACCACGCTGGTGTACTCACCGCTCACAGCGGCTTCCATGAAAATTTCCGTGAGCCCGCGGGTGGAGATTTCTTTCTGCTTGAAAGCCACACTTTCGATCTGCACGCCCGCAGTCTTCGCAATGGCGCCCAGCTCGGAAGTCACGGTGGAATAACCGGAACTCGCGGGAGGAAACTTGAGTTCGAAATTGTCCCAGGCCACCTCAATCTTGGGAACGTCGGCTTTAATCTCTTGCGCGCGCTTGATGTCCGCGCGGAAAAGTTCCAACTGCCCGGCTTGCCGGGAGTACTGCTCCTGCGGTGTGCGCGAAGTGGAGGCCATGCTCCAACTGTAGGCCGCCAGTGCGACATCGGCCAGGAGGAGCAGAACCAGTCCGCCAAGAATCGCGCGCCGCCGCAATGTGAAGTCTCGCCGCATCAGATCCTCGAATACACCGCATTGAGTTCGACGGTCTTCTGATCGCCCGCTACGATTCCCGGCCCGGGCGCGGAGGGCGATTGTTCCCTGACCAATTCCACGTGCGTGAAGACTTTCGAATCCTCAAGCGCTTTCAAGAACTTCAGCTTGGCTTGTTCGTTGGAAGTATCGACCGTCAACTTGACCAGCACCAGCCCCTTTTCCTGTTTTGGCTCGATGCTAGTCACACGCACTCCGCCGGGGAGTACGCGTTCCAGGTCCATGAACATCTGCGTCCAGTTTAAGCTGCGCGCATCGATGAGAGTATTCAAAAATGCGGCGCGATCATCAAGCCTGGCGTTCTGCGGCTCGGCGAAGAATTTCTCGAGTTCCGCGCGTTGCTGTTCCAGACGGGCCATTTCGGCGGCCGTCCTCTGGGTGCGGGCACGCATTTCGGCGTCCACTTTTCGGACGGAATAGACGTGCCAGCCCAAGCCCAAGAAGGCCAGGCCGCCCACGAGGCCCGCGAGGCCCGCGGCCGCCAGAAATTTCCTGTGGATCTCCAGTGGTTTGGTCGCCAGATTGAGCCGTACTCTCATTGGTTCGCCAGCCTCAATTCCCTTCTCAAATCCTGCAATCTATTGTCTTACCCGCGCTGCAGCATCCAGCCGACGAGTCCTTCCAATTCGCGTTCCGCCAGCGGCCGGGCATCGTCCTGAATCCGGCCTTCGGAGATGGCGGAGTGCAAGAGCGAGCGCACCTGGCAGTGAAATTCATCTTCGAGAGGGCGCACGAATTCGGGCAGGCGCGCACCAAGTCCCGCCACGCGTACGGACTGAATGCCCTCTTGCCAGGTGTCCTGATAGTAGGCCGCCACGGGAAAGATCTCATCGAGAAGCATCTGCGCGGTAAGTTCCATCCCATGTGCGGGCAATTCGGTACAGCGATACCCGCAAAGGACACCCTCACGCACGATGGCGGTGGTCAGTGCCGCGCCGGAAACGCGCGCCAAGAGCGTCGGTTGGTGTTCATCGAGAAGGGCAATCGCGGCCAGCGAGGAGCTGAGCACCACGCCTGGATGCAGCCCCGCGCCTTCGGCGAGGGCTTCGTATTCGCGAATGATGCGCAAGCGTGCGAGTGCCGTGACGACGTCCACACCGCCTTCACGAGGCGCCTGCCGCATGTAAGAAATCAGCGTCTCATCGGCTTCGAAGGGCACACTCTTCTTGAGCTTCCAGCGAAGCAGGGGCATGGCCTCCTGGGGGGAACGAGGGAACTGTTCGAAATGCTGGACGAAGACGCGGATGACCGGATCGGGAAGAATCAAGGCGACGTCTTCCTCCCTGGCGCGCAGACGGGAGCAGACGCTGGTCATCGCCGATTTCAGGGCCGCGGCGTTCACAATGTTGGATTCCACCGCCGAAGGAACAAGCGAGCCAGCGGGGAGCGTCTCCACGGCGAATCCCTCGAGACCGCCAGTGCGCGACCAGCGCGCCGCGGAAACGCGCTCGGGAGAGATTTCGATGGCCAGGGGAGGATGCGGCATGGCTTCCAGCCAGCGGGCCACGCGGCGGACCAGATCGCTCTTGTAAATTCCCTGGCGGAATGTCGCGGTGCTACTCAACGAAGGTCACCTTGTTGATTTCTTTCACGGTTGTAATGCCCGCACGGATCTTTGCCAGTCCGCTGTCGCGAAGAGTGATCATGCCCTCTTCGATAGCCACGCGCTTGATCTCCGATGTCGGCCTGC
Organism: Acidobacteriota bacterium; assembly: GCA_043758915.1. Taxonomy (GTDB): domain Bacteria; phylum Acidobacteriota; class Terriglobia; order Acidiferrales; family UBA7541; genus Acidiferrum. Next base: position 20,121 of record JAYVMO010000142.1, read on the forward strand.
GATCCACGATCATTTCGCGGATGCGGTCGGTCAGGTCCAGCAGCTCGCAGATGGCCGTGCGTCCATGATACCCCGTGCCGGAGCATTCCAGGCATCCGGCCCCTTCCACAAGCGTGACGCTGCCCCAGACCGCGGGATCGAGACCGGCTTCCTTCAGTTCCACGGCGGAGTATTTTTTTGGGCGCTTACAGTTCTCGCAAACGATGCGCACGAGGCGCTGAGCCATGATGCAATTGAGCGCGGAGACGAAATTGTAGGGTTCGACGCCCATATTGATGAAGCGGCCGATCACGTCGGTGACGTTATTGGCGTGGACGGTGGTGAACACCAGGTGTCCCGTGAGGGCCGACTGAATGGCGATCTGGGCCGTTTCCTGGTCGCGAATTTCACCAACCATGATTTTGTCCGGGTCGTGGCGCAAAATGGAACGCAAACCGCGCGCGAAGGTGAGGCCTTTTTTCTCGTTGACGGGGATCTGCGTGATCCCGCGGAGCTGGTATTCGACCGGGTCTTCGATGGTGATGATCTTGTCTTCGTCCGTCTTGATTTCATTGATGGCCGCATAGAGCGTGGTGGTTTTGCCCGAACCAGTGGGTCCGGTGACCAGCACCATGCCATAAGGCTCGCGAATGTAGCGCCGGAAGCGGCGCGTCTCTTCCGCGGAAAAGCCGATCACATCGAGACTCAAACTCTGAAATTTTTCCGAGAGGGTCTCTTTGTCCAGGACGCGCAGAACGGCGTCTTCGCCGTGGCTAGCGGGCATGATGGACACGCGCAAGTCGATGAACCGGCCCTTGTATTTGACGCGAAAGCGGCCGTCCTGGGGAACGCGGCGTTCGGCGATGTCCAGGTCGCTGAGAACTTTGATGCGGGAGAGCACCGTCTGGTGCCATTCCTTGGCGATCGGTTGCATGGCATGTTGCAGCACGCCGTCAATGCGGTACTTGACGGCCACTTCGGTATCGCGAGCTTCAATGTGAATGTCGCTGGCGCGGCGTTCGAGAGCGGTAAAGATGATGGTTTCGACCAGGCGAACGACGGGGCTGACAGTGCTGTCGCGAGTGAGACGGTCGCCGGAGATGGTCTCGTCGCTCTCTTCATCTTCCTTGGAGACTTGCAGGGTGAAGGCTTCGGTGGCCTGTTCGAGGACGCGCTGCGATTGCTCGGTACGCTTGAGGAGGTCGCTGATTTGCCGCGCGGTGGCTACTTTAATCGCCAGCTTTTTTCCAAGAAGGAGAGGAAGCTCGTCGCTGAGCAGAACCTGGCTGGGGTCGGCCACGGCGATGGACAGGAGGTTGTTCTGCACCTCGAGAGGAACGAAATTGTAGCGGAACATCAGGTCCGCGGGGATGGTGCGGAAGAGCTCCGGATCGATGCGCTGCTCACGCAGATCGATAAAAGCGCAGCGGTAGCGAGCGGCAAGCTTGCCAGCATGATCGCGTTCATGCTGTTCGTCGCCACTGCCGGGCAAGCCGGGGTTTGGCGGTAATTGTTCGGTGGTGGCCATAATTCCTTAGCTTCCCGATCCCGAGACAGAGAACGAGAAAATCGGCATATACAGCGAAATCAGGATAAATGCTATCAATAGCCCCATGAATATAAGCATCAGGGGCTCGATCAACGCAATCATCGCGCCGAGCCGCAAGCTGACTTCTTCTTCGTAGAATTCCGCGACGCTGGTAAGCATGGCAGCCAAGGCGCCGCTGGATTCGCCGATCTCGATCATGTCCAGGGCCAGTTCGGGCATCACTCCGCGCGATTCAAGCGCATCGTGCAAAGTCCGGCCTTCGCGAACCATCTGCGTGGCCTGGCTGACGGTGACGCGGATGAGCTTGCTCTGGAGTGCATCGGAGGCGGTGGCCAGGGCGGCGACCAGCGGTGTGCCACCAGTGAGAAGCGTGGCCAGCGTGCGCGAAAATTGCGCCACCTGGAACTTCAGCATGGTATCCCCGACGAGGGGTATGCGGAACTTCAAGCGGTCGAAGGCTTCCCCACCCTCTTCCGTGCGCGACCAAAAATAGACCACCACGGCGGCCGCCGCCAGGGCTGCGATGGCTCCCAGGAAGTAGTAACGATAACCGACGGTCAGCGCCACCAGCAGGCGGGTGGAAGCCGGCAATGGCACGTTCAAATCCGCATATAGCGCCGCGAACTTGGGAACCACGGCGGTGACGAGATAGGTCACGATGATCGAGGAGACCACCACGAGGAGCACGGGATAGACGAGCGTGGCAAGAATTTTCTTCTTCACGCCGGTGCTCACCTTCTGGTAAGCGATGTAGTAGTCCAAAACACCGGAAAGATTGCCGCTCTTTTCACCCGCCAAGATAGCTGTGGAATATACGCTGGAGAAAACACCCGCATCGGTAATCGCTTCCGACAAGGATTTGCCTTCGCGGACGCGGTCGCGAATCTGGGAGACCACCGGCCTGAGTTTTGGGTTGGCCGCGCGATCCGCCAGGAGATCCAGGGCGCGAAGAATGGGGAGGCCGGCCTTGATTAAGGTATTGAATTGCTGGTTGAGGATGAGAAAATCCGAGCCGCCAACCTTGCGCTCGCTTCCGCGCCCGAGAATACCTGTCAGCAGGCTGCTGCGGGGCTCCACTTTATAGACGTACAGGCCCCGGTCCGTCAGCTTCTGGCGTGCTTCGTCCAGGGTGCTGGCAGCTTCGACGTGTGAATAGACACGTCCGTTGGCATCCGCCACGCGGCAGACAAATTCCCCCATAGACCCTCAGTTTACCTCATCTGGTTAGTATGCAGGGAAGCCTCCGAGGGTTGGCCGTAACCTCTCGGGCACTGCCTGCGGTGAAGGAAATTCCACTATTTCATAGCCGAGTTTTGAGCAGCTAACTCCCCATTTACGATGGCCACGCCCAAGGGAGGATTAAAGTGGAACTGGGAATCCGCGACTTGGGGATCGAATTGCCAGTGGGTGAAGCGGAATTCCATTTCTATTCCGCCGCTTTCCCGAACCACAATGCGCGTTAGCTGCCCGCTATCGCGAACAACCTCGAAGAAAACTGCTTCACCACGTTTTGAAATTTGGGGATCGAAACCGCGGTTCGTATTCCTGGCAGATTCCCGCGAAGCGCCCCGCACCGCGCAATACAGCAAGACGTCGGCGGGGTTCTCCGGCTGCTCCTGCGAGGCAAGTTCCACTTTACCGCAAACGCGCGAAACCTTCATTTCTCCAGCGAGCAGCGCCAGCGGCGTTCGCCAGTCGGCGCTCTCTTTCGCGGGAACCTTTGTGACCGTATGGTCCGCGGGAACGTAAAACCAGGCGTATTTTCCGTCCACGAGAAACAGGTTCTTTTCCGGTGCTTGGTACTCGAACCGCATTTTTCCGGGGCGCCGGAAATACGCTATGCCGGACTCGGCGCGTACGGTATGCCCGTCTTCGATGTAGCGCTCCAAGAAGGTCGCTTGCAGCGTCTTTGCGGGTCGGTAGGCGGCCTCCAGGCGTCCCACGACGGCCTTCACCTCGGAATCAGACGGTCCGGCAGGCGCCCATCCAACAAAGCTGTACAGAAACAAGAAAAGCAACATGCGTTGAGTCTACCAGAGCACCAGATAGATAAGCCTGCGGGATGGAACGGAGGGGAGCAAAAATGCGAACGCCGCCACGGGAACTGCCGTCGGCCACTTTCACAAATCAATGAGTAGAACGAACTCGACCAACGCTTCTATTACTGGAGTACCTGCAGGGTTTGGCATTCCGCATCCGTAGCGGGAGCGGCACCGCCAGTAGGGTCAGCATGGACAACACCGGTCTCATCCACGCAGAAGGTGCGCTGACCGGTGCTTCCCACAAGGAGGGGCACGGCCGTTGCAACGAAGTTGACGTTGGATGCGCCCAGCGGCACAGCGGCGAAATTGTAGCCAGATTTTGTTCCCGTCGACAGGTTGGCGTCGAGAAGGCAAGCACTCGCGGCGGTGGCAGTACAAGGAACCGCAGGCGTGCTTAGTTGGGGCAGCGTCCCGTAACCCAGGCCGTAGGTTGCATTGTAGGCGACCTCCGAGGTATTGATGGTGCGGAGCGAACTCACGGCTGAAGATTCATGGGCGGAGATTCTGGCGCGGAGGAAGTTGGGTATGGCGATGGCGGCGATGATCAAAATGATGGCCACTACGATAAGAAGTTCGATCAGCGAAAATCCCAACTGCTGACGCTTTGCTTGCTTCTCTTCACCGGATTGTGTTAAGCCAAGCATGTTCCAGTCCTCGCACCGCATTAGAAATTCAGTAATCGACCACTAAGCAAGTAAGAAAAAAGGGGAGGAAACCGCAATTCCTCCCCTCTCAATCGACACTATACTACTGAAGCGCCGTAAAGGCTTCGCAAAGCACGTCCGTCGTCGGCGTGCTGGCGGAAGGAGTCTGTCTCCTCACCACCAGCGTCTCGTCCGCGCAGAAACCGCTGTTGCCCGTCACGTTGACCGTCACGGGAACCGCAGTCGCTACGAAGGTGGCGATAGCCACGCCGCCAGCAGAACTCGAGGCGAGGTTGTAGCCGCTCTTGGTTCCGCTGGTCATGACCGGGTCGAGCAAGCAGGCATTGGCAGAAGTAGCTACGCAAGGGATGACCGTTCCGCCCAAGG
>JAYVMO010000143.1:0-4876 GCA_043758915.1 Acidobacteriota bacterium
AAAAGCGGCAGATATACGACCAGTACGGGTTTTACAGCGACAATATTCCGCCCGGAGGATCGGGAACAGGCCCCGGTACGCACGGGGCAGGCCCGGATGTTAACTTCGATTTTGGCGGCTTCGATTTTGCAGGCGGGTCCGGAAGCGAGCGGGGCGGCTCGAATTTCCGTGACTTGTTCAGCCAGTTTTTCAGCGGCGGGCGCGGGCGCGCGGGGATGGAACCGGAGCACGAGCCGGGCGGCGACCTGGAATACCAGATCGAGATCGATTTTGGGGATGCCGTGCGCGGCGCGGTAAAGAAGCTTGCGATCACGCGGATGGATGCGTGCGCGGCTTGCCACGGAACCGGCGCGGTGGGTTCTCCGCAAACCTGCACGGCATGCGGCGGAACGGGCACGATTCAGCAGGCCGCGGGCAAGATGAAGTTTAACGTGCCCTGTACGCGCTGCGGAGGCCCGGGCAAGCTGCACACCACGTGCAAGACGTGCGGCGGTGCAGGCCGCGTGCGGCGCACGGAATCGATCGACGTGCGGATTCCCGCGGGCGTGGCGAATGGCGGGCGCGTGCGTGTGCCGGGGAAAGGAAATGCGGGGACGATGGGGGCGCCGGCGGGTGATTTATATTTGCGCGTGGTGGTGAAGCCCCATGAGTTTTTCGAACGGCGCGGCGACGATTTGTATACGAAGGTTCCGGTGACGGTGGCGGAAGCGACGCTCGGGGGGAAGATCGAAGTGCCGACGATGGACGGACGCTCGATCGTGCGCATTCCGCCGGGAACGAATAGCGGAAAAACATTGCGGCTGAAAGAAAAGGGCGTGCCCAGCGCAAGAAATGGCGCGCGGGGCGACCAGTACGTGGAGATTCAAGTGGTGGTGCCGCAGCCGACGGATGAACGCGTGCGGAATTTGATGAAGGAACTGGAGAGCATTGCGCCGGACGATCCGCGGAAGGATTTGTTCGAGAAGGCGGGGATTTGATTTGCCAGGGCGTGGCTGGGAGACGATGGGAGCGGCAGAGGGGCACGATTAGAGCGGCAGAGGGGCACGATGTATCGTGCCCCTACGAGTGAATTAAGCGATGGGACTGCGAGCGAAAAAGCGGGCCAAAGCGGGTTACATGATCAGCGCGGTGGCGGAGCTTTACAAGCTGCATCCGCAGACGCTACGTTTGTATGAGCGTGTCGGATTGTTGAAGCCTTCGCGGTCGCAGGGGAATACGCGGCTGTACACGGACGCGGATCTGGAGCGCTTGGACGTTATTTTGACCCTGGCGCGGGACATGGGCGTGAATTTGGCGGGGATCGAAATTATATTGAACATGCGCGAGAAGATGATGGAGATGGAAATGCAGATGGGAGAATTTGCGAAGGTGGTGCAGCAGGAGTTGTCGAGAGTGGCGTCGTCCTACGTGCAGGACAAAGAGCCGCGGAACGCGATCGTGCGAGCGACGCCGCGAATCGCGCGATAGCGAGCGTCGAACCGAGATTCGAGAATAGAGAAGAGCAAGAGCAGTTCCTTCCACAGTTTTCCCATAGCTGACACCTTGCCGTAGAAGCGTTGTGACCGTATGCTGTCGGCATGGCGCTGGAGAATTGCACGCTTTGCCGGGGGACGGGATGGAAGCTGGTGCCGCGCGGGGATGGCGCGGCAGGCAGCGTGGCGGAGGCGTGCGATTGCGGGATGCAGGAGCGAGGCGAACGCGTGATGGAGCGCGCGCGGGTTCCCAAGCGGTACGAGCACTGCGATTTTGAGAGCTACGTTACGGACCTGACTGATGGGAAGACGTGGACAACGCAGCATGCGCAATCGATGAAGCAGGCGAAGCTGCTGACGCAAGGATTCGTACGCGATTATCCGGGCTCGGTGGAGAAGGGCCTGCTGCTGATGGGGCCGTCGGGCGTGGGGAAGACGCATCTGGGTGTTGCGGCGCTGAAGGAATTAATCCGGCGCGGACACAACGGGCTTTATTGCGATTACCGGGAGCTGCTGAAGGAGATTCAGGCGAGCTACAACCCGGCGAGCGAATCGACGGAGATGGGGATTCTCGAGCCCATCCGCACGGTGGAGATCCTGGTGCTGGATGATCTGGGCGCGAGCAAACCTTCCGCGTGGGTGCTGGACATTATCGGGCTGGTGCTGAACGCGCGGTATAACGAGAAGCGAGTGACGATCCTGACGACAAACTATTTTGACGAGGCGGCGGGCAGCGGAGAGCCCCCACCCAGATTGCCCAGCGGACAGCGGGTGGCGGTGAAAGAGGATACGCTGGCGGATCGCATCGGCGCACGGATGCGCTCGCGGCTCTTCGAGATGTGCCGAACGGTGGAAGTGTTTGCACCGGATTTCCGGCGCGAGGTGCGCCAAGCCGGCAGAGCGAGAGCGTAGGCAAGAGACTGTTTTCGTGGTCTCGACTGGGGCGGCCAGATCCGCGGTTTAATTGACACGGAGTTGAGTCGGCGAGTATCCTTTTGGGGCTGCAGCGTACACAGTGGCGCCCGCAGCATTTCCTGATTGACCGTGTCCCGGTCAAGCACCTTGCATTAACCCCTAGTAGGGATTCCGCAAGGAATTTATGCGACTGAACGCGAAGCCGCCGAGCGGCTATCGCGAGAGAAACTATCTTCCGGAGGCCAACAACCATGTTTTCCGACCACGATAACTCGTCCCACGCGGCAACTGCCGCACCTGCTCAAGAAACTGAAAATTCTCCGACCAGCGCGCACACCGAACCAACACCCACGCCAGAAAATGCGGCGGAGGAGGTAGCTCCTTCCAATACAGCGGAAAATGCCGAGCCAGTGAACGCCGGGCAAGAGACGCCCGCAACGCCGGCGACGACGCATGCCGAACCCGAGGCGGCGCATGTTAATGCGGAAGCTCATGCCGCGACGCAAGCGGCAAGCGCCGAAGCCACGGCCGCGGACGAGGAAGCGGCCGGCTCCGAAGAGATGAGCAAGCTGATGGAGCAGTACGACGAGAAGCAGGAAGCGGCGGCTTCAAACGAGGTCATCGAGGTAAAGGTTGTAGCGTATACAGAACATGGCGTGGTCGTGGACCTGGGCGGAAAGACGGAAGGCCTGGTCCCGGCGGCGGAATTTACGGATACAGAGATTCCGCGTCCGGAGCCGAACAGCACCATCGAAGTGCAGCGCACGGGCGAGCACAAAGACGGCTACACCATCGTGTCGTACCTGAAAGTGCTGCGCCGCAAGACTTGGGAGAAGATTGACGCGGCGTTCAAAGCGAAGGAAACCATCACGGGCAAAGTTGTGGACCGCATCAAGGGCGGGCTGGTGGTGGACATCGGAGTGCGCGCGTTCCTGCCAGGCTCGCAATTTGACCTGCGGCCGACGCAAAACCTGGACGAGCTGATGGGGACGGAAATACAGGTGCGCGTTACGAAGCTCAATCGCCGCCGCGGAAACGTGGTGGTGAGCCGGCGCGCGTTGATGGAAGAAGAGCTGCAAGCCAAGCGGGCGCAATTGATGGAAACGCTGACGGAAGGCCAGACAGTACACGGGCACGTGAAAAACGTGACGGAGTATGGCGCGTTCGTGGACTTGGGAGGGATCGACGGCCTGCTGCACCTGACGGACTTGAGCTGGGGCCGCGTGAAGCATCCGTCGGACGTGGTCAAGCCGGAGGAAGAGCTGGACGTCATCATCCTGAAGTTTGACAAGGAAAAGCAGCGCGTCTCGCTGGGGCTGAAGCAATTGATGCCCGATCCATGGGCGAACGCCGCGGAGAAGTACCCCGCGGGCGGTAAGGTGAAGGGCAAGATCGTAGGCGTGGTGGACTACGGCGTGTTTGTGGAGCTGGAAAAAGGCATCGAAGGCCTGGTGCATGTTTCGGAAATGAGCTGGAACAAGAAAGTCACGCACCCATCGAAGATTGCCAAGGTGGGCGAGGACGTCGATGTGGTGGTTCTGGACATCAAGCCGAGCGACCGGCGTGTTTCGCTGGGGATCAAGCAGGCGATGCCCGACCCGTGGCTGGTGATCGCGGAAAAATATCCGGTGGGGATGGTGGTGACCGGAAAGATCCGCAACATCGCGGAGTTTGGCGCGTTTGTGGAAATCGAGGACGGATTCGACGGGTTGGTGCACGTCAGCGATGTGAGCTGGACGGAGCGGGTGAAGAACCCGCACGAAGTGTTCAAGAAGGGCGAGGACGTTACCGCGAGGGTGCTGAAGATCGACGCGGAGAACCGGCGCGTGTCGCTGGGCATCAAGCAGGTGAACGACATCTGGGGCGAGTGGTTCAAGGAGCACAAGGCCGGGCAGATCGTGAAGGGCAAGGTTACGCGCATCGCCACGTTTGGCGCGTTCGTGGAGCTGGGCGAGAACATCGAAGCGCTTTGCCACAACACGGAGATCGAAGAGCGGCGGCGCGGGCGCGACGAAGGGCCCGCAATGATGCACCGCACCAGCACGGGACCGCTGAAGAGCGCGGGGCCGCTTGAGCCGGGCAAGGAATACGACTTCAAAATCGTCAAGATCAGCCCGGAGACGCGGCGCATCGGTTTGAGCTACCGCGCGGCGGTGAAGCAAATCGAGCGCAAGGAGATCGATCAATACCGCTCGGCGACGAAGTCGTCGTCGACGGCGACGATCGGCGACGCGCTGAAGTCCAAGCTTTCGGCGCGCTAAGGGGCAGTCTGCGGGCGAGTGTGACGAGCCAGGGGACGGGCAGCAAAATTTCATTTACCTGCGGGTCTATTTAGTGATAGGAAGAAGGGCAGCCAAAGCGCAGACTGCCCTTACAAGTCGTTTTGCCGCATTAGATTTGCGTGACCGTAAAGCGGTCGACGAGGCACGGAGACGATGACGAAGCAACCGACACTAACGAAGGCCGACCTCATCGAAGAGGTGCTGCGC
>JAYVMO010000144.1:0-11750 GCA_043758915.1 Acidobacteriota bacterium
CTGCGGATTTGCAAACGCTTTCGCGGTGGCCGTAAGGATCGCTTCGGATTCCGTGCGCGCTTCGATCAACTGGCGCTCCGCGAAATCCTGCTCGGCGTATTCGATGGATTCTTCCAGCATGCGCTCGATTTCGGCGTCGCCGATGCCATAGCTGGGCTGGACTTCGATACTGTGCTGCTCGCCGGTACGTAGATCCTTCGCAGCGACCTGCAGGATGCCATTCGCATCGATGAGGAATTTTACTTCGATGCGCGGCAGCCCCGCCGGTGATGGCGGCACTTTCAACGTGAAGCGCGCCAGCGAGCGGCAGTCCTTGGCAAGCTCGCGTTCGCCTTGAAGGACGTGAATATCGATGCCGGTCTGATTGTCGACGCCGGTGGTGTAAAGTTCCTGCGCGCTCGCGGGAATCGTGGAGTTGCGCGGAATGATTTTGGCCACCGCGCCGCCGTAGGTTTCAATGCCGAGCGAGAGCGGCGTAACGTCCAGGAGCAGCATATTGCTCACGCCGCGTTCCAAAATATCGGCTTGCGCCGCGGCCCCCAGCGCCACAATCTCGTCCGGGTTCAATTCCGTGTGCGGCTCGCGCCCGAAAAACTCTTCCACGGTCCGGCGGATGAGCGGCGTCCGCGTGGTACCGCCCACCAGCACAACTTCGTCGATGTCGACCGGGGTTATGTGGGCATCCGCGAGAGCCTGCCTTACTGGCCTCATCGTCCGATTAACAATGGGTCTAATTCGGTTCTCAAACTCTTCAAGCCCAATTCTTGGGCCAGGCTGAGGCGTCGCATTCGTAAGCACCTGGGTTACTCTTCCGCCCCCAGGTAGCTCAAACTGAAGGACCGCGTGCTTTCCAGTTGAAAGTTCATGCTTCGCGACGATTACAGCTTTGCGGAATGATTGGAGCAATTCGGGATTGCCGAAGGGGTCTGTCCCAAATACATCCTTGAATGCAGTGCGAAGATGGCTAACTAGCATGAGTTCGTTATCAATATCATCGCCACCCAAGTGGGTGTCGCCGTTTGTCGACAGAACACGGTAGATATCGCCGTCGCTCGTGGAAATGAGCTGGAGGATGGAGATGTCGAAGGTGCCTCCGCCGAGGTCGTAGACGGCGACGTGCCCACGCTGCTTTTCGTGCAAACCATACGCTAGTGCTGCCGCGGTAGGTTCGTTAACCAAACGCACGACTTCTAGGCGGGCAAGTCTGCCCGCGTCCTTGGTGGCCTGGCGTTGGGCGTCGTTGAAATACGCTGGAACTGTGATTACAGCGCGATCGACAACCTCGTGCAAAAACTCCTCCGCCCATTTTTTGAGCTCACCCAGAATGAAAGCGGAAATCTCCGGAGGAGTGAAAATCTTCTCGCCTAGCTTAACGCGAACCACGCCCTTGCTCGATGGGTCAATACGAAACGGAAATATCTTGGCCTCTTCCTCAACATCGGTCGTATCGCGGCCCATCAAACGCTTCACGGAATAAATGGTGCGTTCCGGTTGTGTCAGAAGGCGGCGGCGCGCGGGTTCGCCTACGATGATCTTGCCATCGGGATCGAGGCTGACGACAGACGGGCAAAGCGTGCTGCCGTAAGGACCCGTGATACACTTCGGCTGGCCCGTCTGCGGATCAACGTACGCGACGAGGCTGTTGGTGGTCCCGAGATCGATTCCTACAATGCGTCCCATGAGGAATACCCGCAGCGGCAAAAGTCCCTGCGCTACAAAAGCTCCTTTTGAACATTGGTTACCAGATTTCGGATGTAAGAACGGCGATTCAGCAATTCATTGAGCCGCGCCATGATCTTCTTCCGTGCAGCGGCGTCGCCTGTAAGAGCGGCATCCCACTCGCGCGCGGTTGCCTGAAGCTGCGCGTCCACTTCGCCAAGTTTTTCCTGGAAATTCCTCTCGGCGGATACCAGCCGCGCTTTCCGTTCCGCCAGTTCGCCTCCCGAAGCCTTCGCTTCGCGCAATTCATCCAGTGATTCGTTCAGTTCGAAAACCTCTTCCAGCAGTTCCGGCGGCGCTTGCTGCTTGTGCTCGCCTTCCTTGCGCGCGCCCTCCATGGCGAGGAGGTATTCGATGCGAGCAACCGGATCGCGCAGCGTGCGGTAGGCATCGTTCAGTTCCGAACTGCGCTTCAGCGAGAATTCCTGCTCCTCGGCCGTGGCGTTGACAAAATTGTCCGGATGCAACTTCCAACTCAATTGCAGGAATTTCTGCTCCAAGGCCCCCATTTCAATCCACAGGTGGCGCGGCATTTCGAAGAGCGCGAAGTAATCCACGGCTTGCGGCAGTTGCAGAAGCTTGCCGCAGTTCGAGCAGAAATGCGTGCCCAGCAAGCGCTCCTGGCAATTCCAGCAGACCAGCGGCGGATTCGTTGCTGTGGATGGCGTGCTCATGCGGTCTTTCTCAGGCGCCTCTCACTTCGCGGAATGTTTATCGTCAATTCTTCGCCAGCAACACGCAGATTCGGCGTGAGGAAGGCCAGCGCGATGTTCCACAAGCTTTCGAACATGAAATCAAACATGGATCCCCCGTGCCCGAACACAAAAAAAGTGGCTGGCGGGTGCGGCTGCCAACCACTTGTCAGGCCAGCCTGCGCCAGGGTTCACACGGCGCACAGGCTGAAGCCTGAGCTACCTAGGCCGTAAAGGAGCTGCCGCAGCCGCAGTTCCGCGCCGCGTTGGGATTCTGAAACACGAATCCCTCGCGCATGAGCGTCTGTTCGTATTCGAGCGTCGTCCCGTTGAGATACAGAAAACTTTTGGGGTCCACGAAAATGCGCGCGCCGTGTTCTTCGAAAACTTTGTCGCGGGCGCGTGCTTGCGTGTCGAGCCGCATGGCATAGGACAAGCCCGAGCAGCCCCCGCCCTGCACGCCCACGCGCAGACCGCCGGCATCCGGAGACACACCATCCTTTTCCAGTAGCGCGCGGATTTTCCGCGCGGCGCGCTCGGTGAGGTGAATCTTCGCAATGACTGGACTTACCGTTTCCGTTGCCATGCCTAACAACTCCAATACCTCGAGCGGTCCAACCATGCAAGTAGAAGCGCAGCCTGGTCCTGAGCGTAAGCGCAGGAATGCTGCGCCCTTATCACCGAGGCGTCAGCAGCGACAGCCCGCAGCGGAATTAATGCGCCGCTTTCTCGGATACTGGCACTGCGATGCCGTGCTTCTTCTTCCAGTCGCCGATGGCCGCCTTGATGGCGTCTTCGGCAAGCACGGAACAGTGGATCTTCACCGGCGGAAGCGCCAGCTCGCGCACGATGTCCGTGTTCTTGATCGACAACGCCTCTTCCACCGTCTTGCCCTTCACCCACTCGGTAGCGAGCGACGAGCTGGCGATGGCCGACCCGCAGCCGAAGGTCTTGAACTTGGCTTCTTCAATGACCTGCGTCTCCGGATTGATCTTCATCTGCAGCTTCATGACGTCGCCGCACTCCGGCGCACCCACCAGACCCGTACCGACGTTGGGGTCTTCCTTGGGGAGGCTGCCGACATTGCGGGGATTGTTGTAGTGCTCGATTACTTTTTCGCTGTATGCCATTAGCCATTGCTCCTTGCCAAATTGACGAGATTCCCAAAGCCCGCGCTCTTCACAGCCTTATCGGAAAGCGAAACGTTCGGCACGGAAGCCGAGCGGCCCGCGGTCAACTGGCGAAGCGCGTCCTTAATGTATTCCGCACCCAGCCCGAGCATCTTGAGAAATGCGCGAACCTGCTGCAGTTCATGAAAAGAGCGCTCGCCCGCCGCGGCAGCTTCTTCGCCGTCAGTATAGGGGACGAAGGTTACGCGGAACGCCGCGCCTGTGCCTCCGATGGAGCGATGAATTCGAATTGTTCCTTCACTTGCCATATTCTGTCCTCAACTTTGCGATTTTTAAGCTGTCTGCCACTTCATTTTCGAGATGTCGATGCCTTCCTTGGCCATCTCGTAGAGCGGCGAAAGTTCCCGGAGTTTCGTGACCACTTGAACCATCTTCTCGGTCACGTAATCCACTTCTTCCTCGGTATTGAAGCGCCCCAGGCCGAAGCGAATCGAAGTGTGCGCCAGGTCTTCGCCTACGCCTAGTGCTTTGAGTACGTAGCTGGGCTCCAGGGTTGCCGAGGTGCAAGCCGAGCCGCTGGAGACCGCGATGTCGTTGATGCCCATCAGCAGCGATTCGCCTTCCACGTAGGCAAAGCTCATGTTCAAGTTGTTCGGCAGGCGGTGCTCCAGCGAGCCGTTGACGAAAACCTCGTCCAGCTTGGCCTCGAGATTTTTCTTCAAACGGTCGCGCAGCGCCCGTAGTCGCACACTCTCTTCCGGCATTTCCTTCTGCGCGATTTCGCAGGCCTTGCCCAATCCCACGATGCCCGTCACGTTCAGCGTTCCCGAGCGCATGCCGCGCTCGTGCCCGCCGCCATCAATAATGGCGGAGAGCTGCACGCGCGGGTTCCGCCGGCGAACGTAAAGCGCGCCAACGCCCTTGGGTCCGTAAATCTTGTGGCCGCTGATAGCCAGCAGGTCGATGTTGTCTTTCTGCACGTCGACGGGAATCTTTCCCACCGCCTGCACGCCGTCCACGGCGAAGAATATCCCGTGTTCCTTGGCGATTTTGCCGATTTCCGCCATCGGGTTAATGACGCCAATTTCGTTGTTGGCGTACATGATGGTGATCAGAATCGTCTTCGGCGTGATGGCTTTGCGCACGTCTTCGGGATCGACGCGCCCGTCCCTCTGCACCGGCAGATAGCTAACCTCGAAACCGTGCTTCTCGAGGTTCTTACAGGTGTCCAGCACGGCCTTGTGTTCGATCGCCTGCGTGATGATGTGATTGCCCTTTTCGCGGTACATCTCCGCGACACCCTTGATCATCAGGTTGTCGGATTCCGTGGCCCCACTCGTAAAGATGATCTCTTTCGGCGTGGCGTTGATCAGCGAAGCAATCTGCTGGCGCGCAGTTTCCACCGCTTCTTCGCCGGCCCAGCCGAACGCGTGGTTGCGGCTGGCGGCGTTGCCAAATTTCTCGGTGAAGTACGGCAGCATGGCTTCCATCACGCGCGGATCCACGGGCGTGGTCGCGTGATTATCCATGTAAATCGGCAGCTTTACGGCCATGTTTCTACTCCCCCTTGCGTTCTAGATCTGCAACGCCACGAGCGCGGGCTCCTGCGGCTCTTCGCTCATCTGAGAAATCGTTACCGCGCTGAGCACATTCAAAATGCTTTCATTGACGCGGCGCAGCGGTTCGCGAACCGAGCACCTTTCCGTGGCGTCGCAGTTTCCATGACTCGTGACGCACGAGGTGATCAGCACCGGCCCGTCAATCGCCGAAATCACATCCAGTGCGCTGATCTGGTCCGGCTCCTTGGCCAACTGATAACCGCCGCTCGAACCATGCTTTGCAACCACCAGCGAGTGGTGCGCCAGCTTCTGCAGCACTTTGGCCATGAGCGTCGCGGAAATTTCGTACGCCTCGGCGATCTCGTTGGCGCTACAAGCATGCTGCTGGCGGTGCATCGCCAGATACTTCACGGCTATCAACCCGTAGTCGGACTTCTTCGATAGCTTGAACATCTTTACCGGGCGCCTTCTTCAAACCAACGGAATATACGACTGAATCAGTCGCAGATAAAGTTTACCCCGTCCGGCACCACAAAGTCAACTCCAACATTTTTACGTCCCACAAACAAAGCCTCTATTTCGTTCATTTTAGAGTAAGACTGAATTAGTCCTATTTGCCAAGCTTTTGCACCCAATGGTCGTCCAACGCAGCCAGCGGCTGCTTTACGGCCATGAACGGTAACGCCCCATCTGCCACCCAGCATCGTGATACCCTACCTTTTCGATGGGGGACACGCATGAACGGATACAAATGGTTTAACCTCGAATCTGCCCTGAAGTCGCTTGGCGTACTTCTACTCCTGCTTTTCTGGCTGCAAGCGGATGTCTGTGGTCAAACACCGGACAAGCCTGCACCCCGTCCAACCAAGAAACATGCCCACCGTAAGCCCCTCCCTAAGCCAGCGCCGGAACAATCCTATATCTTGGTTGGCGCTGGCGACATCGCCAGTTGCAAAAATCCCGAAGGCGCGCAAGCCACCGCCAAACTCATCGAGCAGATCCCCGGCACCGTTTTTGCCGCTGGCGATCTGGCCTACGAAGACGGCAGTGCTGCCGACTTCAAGAATTGCTACGACACCACCTGGGGCAAGTTCAAAGACCGCACCAAGCCCGCGCTGGGGAATCACGAGTATCACGACCCAACGGCTTCCGCCTATTTTCAATACTGGGGCACCCAGGCAGGCCCCGCAGGCAAAGGCTTTTACAGTTTCGACCTGGGCGCGTGGCACATCGTGGCCCTGAACACGAACTGTGCTGCGCGGGATTTGGGCGGCTGCGGCGCCGGCTCCCCGCAAGAGACCTGGCTCAAAGAGGATCTTGCTGCGCACCCCAACACCTGTATCCTCGCCTACGGCCATCACGCTCTCTACAGCAGCGGCCTTTTCAAGAAACATGCCATCCACCCTGAACTAAAGCAACTCTGGCAGGACCTATACGCCGCGCATGCCGACTTGGTGCTCGCGGGGCACGAACACTCCTATGAGCGCTTCGCGCCGCAAGATCCGCACGGTCACCTCGACGCCGCGCACGGCATTCGAGAAATCGTCGTGGGAACCGGCGGCCGCAACCACGACCCGCTGGGGTTCGCCATCGCCAATAGCGAAGTGCGGAATACCGACACCTTCGGCGTGCTGAAGCTCACCCTCGCGCCGGAAAAATACACTTGGGAGTTCATCCCCCAGGAAGGCAAAGACTTTCGTGATTCCGGCTCCGGAGCGTGCCACAATTCTTCCGCCAAGCCATAATGGCAGCGGCGAAAGTTTGCAGCTTGCGGCACACGGTCTGGGTTAACATAGCGAATTAGCGAATCACTCGATGAAAACCTCCATCGCCATCTATCCCGGCTCGTTTGATCCCGTCACCAACGGCCACCTCGACCTGATCGAGCGTGGCGAGAAAATGTTTGACGTGGTGATCGTCGCGGTGCTCCGGAACACTGACAAGCAACCCCTGTTTTCCATCCCCGAACGCGTCGAGATGCTCCGCGAGGTCACCCGGCAGTGGCCCAGCGTGGAAGTGGACGTTTTCGACGGGCTGCTGGTGGAATATGCCCGCAAGCGCGGCGCGGGCGTGATCTTGCGCGGGATTCGCGCCGTTTCCGATTACGAATACGAGTTGCAAATGGCGCTGATGAACCGCAAGCTCGAGCCGCGCCTCGAAACCGTGTTCATGCTGCCCGGCGAGCCTTACAGTTATCTGAGCGCCAAGCTGGTGCGCGAGATTGCGCAGTTGGGCGGGCCGCTCACGGGTTTGGTGCCCCCGCTGGTTGAGGAGCGCCTGCGCGCAAAAGTAAAAGTTTCTTGAGCGAATTTAAGCGCCGCTTTCGGCGCGACGCGACAGGTGCAAACCTGTCCATCCAGGAGAGCCAGTGCAACTCACAGACCGCATCAACCGCATACAAATCTCGCCCACCGCGGCGGTGATCGCCGCCGCCGACAAGCTGAAATCCGAAGGCGTGGACATCGCCGATTTCGGCCCGGGCGAGCCGGACTTCCCTACCCCGGAGCACATCAAGAAAGCGGCCATCAAGGCCATCGAGGAAAACAAGACGAAGTACACGCCGACCGGCGGCATCATGCCGCTGCGCGAAGCCATCTGCGCGTGGCACAAACGCGAGCTTGGCTCCTCCTACGTCGCGAAAGAATGCGTGGTCAGCGTGGGCGGCAAGCACTCCATCTTCAACGTCATGTGCGTGCTCGTGCAGCACGGCGACGAAGTGATCATCCCTGCTCCCTATTGGGTAAGTTTTCCCGACATCGTGAAATACGCCGGTGGCAAACCGGTCTTCGTCGAAACGCGCCCCGAAGAAGGTTTCAGCGTCAAGGCCGCGGCCATCGAAAAAGCCATCACGCCCAAGACCAAGCTGCTGATTCTGAATTCGCCGAGCAATCCGACGGGCGGCGTCGTCCCCCCGGATGAGTACGAACGCATCCTCGCGGTTTGCAAAAAGCACAACGTCTGGGTGATGGGCGACGAGTGTTACTCGCACTTTACCTACGAGCCGCACAAACCCTACTCCATCGCCAGCGCGGCGGGTTCCAAGGAAAACGTCATCATCATCGGCTCCGTTTCCAAAACATTCGCCATGACCGGCTGGCGCCTCGGCTACACGCTCGCGCCCGAAGCGTTAATCCAGGCGCTCATCAAGCTGCAAAGCCAATCCACTTCCAATGCCACCTCCATTGCCCAACACGCGGCGCTTGAAGCCATGCGCGGGACGATGGAGACGGTCCCGGCAATGCTCGCGGAGTACACCAAGAGACGCAAACGCATCGTGGAAGGGCTGCGCGCGATTCCCGGCGTAGCCTGCGAATGGCCCGGCGGTGCGTTCTACGCCTTCCCCAATGTTTCCGCGTATCTGGGCGATGGAAAACACGCTCATGCCAAGACCTGCACCGAACTTTCGAAACTTTTGTTGGAGAAGGCCCGCGTCGCTCTGGTGCCAGGCGAAGCGTTCGGCGCGCCGGGCTACTTGCGGCTTTCCTACGCCACTTCCATCGAGCGCATCGACGAAGGCCTGCGCCGCCTTGAGCGCTTCTTCACCCGCGCCGAAGCCGCTTCCTGACTTTGGAGTGCGGGAGCCCTGCTCCCGCCTTTCTTCATGCCATCAACACGGACTCTCAATCGTCTCCCATGAAACCCGCGCCCACACGCATCGAGCCGATCTTCAGCCCGCGCCTCTGGGGCGCCAGATCCCTAGCGCCTCTTTATCCCGAAAAAACAAATTTGCCAGAGCCGTTAGGCGAAGCTTGGCTCACCAGCGTCGACTGCCGCATCGCCACCGGCCCATTCGCAGGCAAGAAACTCGGCGAAGCGTGGAAGGAGATGTCTCCCGAGTGGCGCGGCACAACTCTCGCCAATACACCAGACTTCCCCCTGCTCGTAAAATTTATCTTCCCGACTGACAAATTGTCGATCCAGGTGCATCCCGGCGATGGATACGCTGCCGCCCATGAACAAGCCGCCGGCGGCCGCGGCAAAACCGAAATGTGGCACGCAGTCTCATCGGAACCCGGTGCACACGTGCTCGTTGGATTGAAGCCCGGAGTGAACAAAGCGAAATTCCTCGAAGGCCTAGCTGCGCAAACCTTGGAAAATCTGCTCGAATCCCATGCCGTCCATCCCGGAGACACGTTTTTTGTCTCGGCTGGCACGCCGCACACCATCGGCCCCGGAATGGTGCTCTGCGAAGTCCAGGAATATTCCGACCTGACCTATCGTGTATACGACTACGGCCGTGTCGACGCGCAAGGCAAGCCCCGCGAGTTGCACATCGAGAAAGCCCTCGCCGTCATGAATTTCGGCGCATCCTCTGCGCCACGAGTTCCGCGTGTTTCTTTTCGCGAGCGTGGCGCCGAGATTTCTCTTCTCGCCGCTTGCCGCCATTTCGCCACGGAGCGCTGGGAGCTTGCATCAACTGCCGGGTGCCACTCGGATGCCGATCACTTCGATGTCTTTGTGATTCTCTCCGGCCAAGGCCACCTCGAATGGCCCAGTGGCTCCGCGAGTTACCAGCGCGGCGAAGCCTGGATGATTCCAGCTTCCCTGGGTCCGTTTGCGCTGCATCCCAGTGCGCCGACTTCGCTCATCCGCACCTACGTGCCCGAACTCGGCGCACTGCGGACTGCGCTCCGCCGTGAGGGAGCCAGCGATTCCCGCATCGCCGAAATTATCTTTGACTGAGGCGCTCTTCGCATGAGTAAAGGCCAACTCACCACTCACGCTGTCATCCTTGCCGGAGGTCGCGGCACGCGCTTCTGGCCGCGCAGCCGCACCCGCACGCCCAAGCAATTGCTCAACATCGCTGGCAAGATGACCTTGCTGGAGCAAACCGTCGCGCGGCTGCGCCCGCTAATTCCCGCGCAACAGATTTGGACTGTCACCAACGCGGAGCAAGCGGCGGAAGTGCGCAAGCAAATGCCCGCGGCTTCCCGCAAGCGCGTTCTGACCGAACCGGTGGGACGAAACACCGCGGCGGCCATCGCCCTGGCGGCCGTGCACGTGCGCCATGCTGCGAGCGGCGATGCCCTGATGGCCGTGCTCCCCGCCGACCACTTCATCGCGCAAGCCGACAAATACCGGAAAATTGTCAGCGTCGCATTGGAAGTCGCCCGCGAGCCGGGACGCATGGTGGTCCTTGGAATTCCCCCGACGCGCCCGGAAACCGGTTTCGGCTACGTCGAGCGCCTGGGCGAAGCCCTCGCGCCCGCGAGCCTTCCCGTTTTTGCCGTCCGCCGCTTCACGGAAAAACCCGCGCTGGCCGTGGCGCAGGAATATGTCTGGTCCGGGAACTATCAATGGAACGCGGGCATGTTCTTTTGGCGCGTCTCCACGTTTCTCGATATTTTGAAAAGCTTCCTGCCCAAGACGCACGCGGCGCTGGAAAACCTGGCCGCCTCCATTGGCACGCGAAACTACGAACGCAAATTGCGCGCCATCTATCCGAAGCTTGAAAACATTTCCGTGGATTACGCGATTATCGAGCCCGCCACGCGCCAGGAAGGCCCCGCGCGCGTCTTTGTCATCCCCGCCGAAATTGGCTGGAGCGATATCGGCTCCTGGGCCGCCGTCTACGAACTCCTCGCCAAACAACCCGGTGAAAACGTCCTCGCTGGTGCGGGCCACGTCCTCGACGCCTCCGGAAATTTCCTTTGGAGCCCCTCGAAATTCGTCGCCGCCATCGGCGTCCGCGACCTCGTCGTCGTGGAAACCCCCGACGCCCTGCTCATCTGCCCCCGCGACCGCGCTCAGGAAGTCGGCAAAATCGTGAAATGGCTGGAAGGAAATAAGAGGAAGGACTTGCTGTAACTCAGGCCAATCCGGCTCTTGGCCAATTGTTCGCTTCGCGTATACTCACATCTAATGGTCTCGATCAAATTTGGAACCGACGGCTGGCGCGGCGTCATCGCCGAGGACTTTACCTTTGCCAACGCGCGCATCGTGGCACAGGCCATCGCCCGCTATGTGGTGCGCGGCGAGGACGCACGCAAGGGCGTGCTCATCGGCTACGACCACCGATTCGCTTCCGATAGCGTCGCTGCCGCGCTCGCCGAAACCATCAGCTCGAGCGGCACGCCGGTCTGGCTGGCCGACAAGCCCTGCCCAACCCCGGCGATTTCGCTTCTCGTGCGCCAACGCGGCGCAGCCGGCGGCCTGGTCGTCACCGCCAGCCACAATCCCTACAGTTGGAACGGCATCAAATACAAAGCAAGCTACGGCAGCAGCGCTCTGCCTTCCATCGTGGCCCAAATCGAAAAGGAGCTCGCGATTGTCCTACAAGAAGGCGTGCCGCCCCTGCCTCCGCGCAAGAACCTGATTCAGCCGCTGGATCCCCGAGCGCCCTATCTCGATACCATCGAAAAACTCGTCGACTGGAATCGCCTCCGCGACGCGAGATTCCGTTTCGTTTTCGACCCCATGCACGGCTCTGCCGCGGGATTGCTCCCCGAACTCTTCCGGCGCAACGGCATCTCCTGCGACGAAATCCGCGGCACGCGGGACCCGCGGTTCGGCGGCGTGCATCCGGAGCCGATCGAACCGCATATCGCAGCGCTGCAGCAGGCCGTGGTTGCGGGCAAGTATGACGCGGGCTTGTGCGCCGACGGCGACGGCGACCGCATCGGCGCGGTCGACCGCGACGGCGCCTTCGT
>JAYVMO010000145.1:0-9960 GCA_043758915.1 Acidobacteriota bacterium
TGGAGTTCAGCGTTGATGGCAGGCGCGTGCCTCTTCATCGTCTACCTGCTAGCCGGACGGCTGCGCCTAGCGATTACCCGGCCAGTCTATGACCTTGCCTGGATCGCGCGTTTAGTTGCATCGGGGAAAGACTACTCGCTGCGCGCTCCGCAGACGGCCGGGGGGGAACTCGGGCAGCTCAGCGCGGACTTCAATGAAATGCTCAAAGAAATCGAACGCAGGGACACGGAGCTGGGCGAAGCGCGAAGCTCGCTGGAACTCCGGGTGCGCCAACGAACGGTAGAGCTGGAAAAGGAAATCGCCGAACGTAAACAAGCAGAAGCGGAGATGCGGCAGGCCAAGGAAGCCGCGGAAAAGGCCAGCCAGGCGAAGAGCGAATTTCTTGCCAATATGAGCCACGAAATCCGCACACCGCTCAACGGCGTCATCGGGATGACGGATCTGGCGCTCGATACGCAGCTTACGCCCGAGCAGCGGGAATACCTGGAGACCGTGAAGATGTCGTCCGATTCCCTGCTTACCGTGATCAACGACATTCTCGACTTCTCCAAGATCGAAGCGGGGAAAATCGACCTCGAAGCCATCGAATTCAATTTGCGTGATTGTCTGGAATCCACGCTGAAGGCGCTGGCGATACGGGCGGACCAGAAGGGCCTGGAGCTATTGTGCGAGATTGCGCCGGAGGCGCCGGAAGTCATGCGGGGGGATTCCAGCCGGCTGCGCCAGATCGTGAACAACCTCATCGGAAACGCCATCAAATTCACGGACGGAGGCGAGGTGGCATTGAAGGTTCAAATCGAGTCCGAGGACGGCCAGGATCGCATCTTGCGCTTTACGGTAGCAGACACAGGGATCGGTATTCCCAAGGAGAAGCTGGGCTTGATCTTTGAACCGTTTTCCCAGGCGGACACTTCGACCACACGAAAGTACGGGGGAACCGGCTTGGGGCTGACCATCTCCACGCGGCTGGTACGGATGATGGGCGGGAGAATCTGGGTGGAGAGCGAAGTGGGCCGGGGAAGCCAATTCCATTTCACAGCGCGGCTCGGGGTTACGGATGCCAAGGACTTAAAAGTAGGGAGCTCGGCTCCGCCCGAGATCTTGCGTGGCGTGAAGGTTTTGATCGTGGACGACAACCGCACGAACCGGCGGATTCTGGAAGGAATGCTGACCCACTGGGGAATGAAGCCGGACTCGGCGGAAGATGGCGAGAAGGCGCTGGCGCAATTGTCCGCGGCGCGGGAAGCAGGAACGCCGTACAGGCTGATCTTGACCGACATGCACATGCCGAAGATGGACGGCTTTGCATTCATCGAACGAGTTCGGCAGATGCCGGAATTGTCCGCGGCCACCATCATGATGCTGACTTCCTCGGGGCACCGCGGCGATGCCGCGCGATGCCAGGAGTTGGGAGTAGCTGGATACCTCTTGAAGCCCATCCGGCAATCCGAATTACGCGAGGCCATCGCCCGAGTGCTCGGGGCCTCCGAGCCGGACGGCGCGAGCCCTCTCATCACGCGCTTCTCAGTGCAGGGCGCGAGTGGCACTTCCGTATCCTTGCGAGTGCTGCTGGCGGAGGACAACGCGGTGAATCAACGCCTGGCGACGCGGCTGCTGGAAAAGAGAGGACACGTCGTCAAAGTGGCGAACAACGGGCGCGAGGCGGTCGAGGCGCTGGAGAAGGAAAGCTTCGACTTGGTCTTCATGGACGTGCAAATGCCGGAGATGGACGGGTTCGAGGCCACCGCGGCGATTCGGGAAAGGGAAAAGGGCAGCGCGCGCCGCCAACAGGTGATCGCCCTCACCGCGCATGCCATGAAGGGAGACCGCGAGAAATGCCTCGAGGGAGGCATGGATGGCTATCTGACCAAACCTATCCGGCCGCAGGAACTGGACGAACTTCTCCGGAGTTTTACGGCGCGCCGCGCTGAAGAGGCGAAGGCGCCGGAAGCCGCCGGGCTCACCAAGTAATTCAGAAGGAATTGGCGCCGTGGAACGCGCTCCGGCTTGACCCTTAGCCTCCCGAGCGGCGACAATTTCTTTTTGACCGTTCATCGAGAATCCGTGCCCAAAATCCATTTGCGGGCCGCCAAGCGGCCGAACCGCCGCCACAGGACGCCTTCCACCCAGCCGGAAATCCTAATCTTTGACGTGGATGGAGTGCTCGTCGATGTGCGCGACACGTACTGGCGTTCGGGGCTGGAAACGGTGCGATCGCTGACGGGCAAGCGCGTTACGTACGCGCAGCTTCACGAATGGAAAAGCAAACCGGGCCACAACGACGATTGGAATATGGTAGCCGCGTGGGCCACCGCACTGGGCCGCCCCACTACCTATGAAGAAGCCCGCGAAGAATTCCAAAAATTCTATTGGGGCACGGATGGCAAGCCCGGCAACGTGCGCAACGAGAGGCTCCTCATCACTCCGCGCCAGGTCGAGCGTTGGGCGCAACGTTTCGAGCTAAACCTTTTCACCGGACGCACGCGCCAGGAATTCGCCGCCACCTTCGACCACTGGCCCGCGGCACAACACTTTCGAACCGTCATCACCATGGACGACGCGAAGAGAAAACCGCATCCGGAAGGATTGCTGAAAATCCTCGGCGAGCGCGATCCGGCAACGGCGCTGTACCTGGGCGACAATATTGACGATGCCTTGGCGGCGCGCAATGCGGGCATGCCGTTCATGGCCATCATCGCGCCCGATGAACACGGCTACCGCAAGCGCGCCGCTCGCTTCCGGGAGCTCGGCGCCCTCGCCCTCCTGCCTCGCGCCACGGACCTAAACACCTAGCTCGCGACTCCGTAAGACACTCCCTATTCGTTGATTCCCATTTTCATAGGGGCGGCACCCCGGTAGTGCGGCGCTTTCGCTTGTACTGTGGTTAGGCGCGCAGTACGATGTCATGGTGGAGAGGATGTATATGGTTACCCTATCGCCCACAGCTATCGCTTGCCTAAGCTGCCTGGCAGCGTTCGGAATCGGCACGGTGATTCGGTTTGGCGATCTAATGAAGCTGCTCGATGCAGTTGGGATTCTGCCCGAGAGCTGGCAGCATTGGCTGTTCCCTGCAAACCACTCCAAGCAACCAAACTGAGCCACGATCCACTTCCGCGGTCACGTTGACGGGACGGTGCCGCGGATGTTATAAATTCTAGCTTCGAGTCGGCAGCGCAAAGCCCACCGTGGACCTGTTCCGGGTCGGGACACGGCGCGGCTGCCAACCTTGAGGATCAGGCGACACAACTAAATGCAAGGCATCGGTCACCAACTTGGCGAACTGTTCCTTCAGGCTGTGCCTACAGTCCTGATCATCCTCCTTTTTTACTTCATCTTACGGGCGCTTTTCTTCAAGCCGCTGCTCCAGGTGATGGCCGAACGTGACTCCCGTACGTTGGGAGCGCAAAAGGCCGCCGAGGCCGCGCAAGCCGCCGCCGGCGACAAGGTGAAGCAGTATCAGGAGGCCCTCAAGCAAGCGCGTGGGCAGGTTTATTCCGAGCAGGAAGCCGCCCGCAAGAAGCTGCTTGATGAGCGCGCCGCGCAATTGAAAGATGCACGCACGAAGGCCGCCGCCGAAGTTACCGCTGCAAAGAATCGCGTGGCCGCCGAGCTGGCAGCGGCCCGCCGCGACGTGGAAGCCACCGTCGCCCAGCTTTCCGCCGAAATTGCGCACCGCATCCTGCAGTCCCCGCCTCGTCCGGGTGCTCCCGCAAGAGAGGCCCGATGAGGCCAATGCGCAGGATGCTCCCGGTTACGAGTGTATTTTTTCTGGTGCTTTTCGCGGCGCTCAGCATGCACGCCGCGGAAGAAGGCGGCAATGCCGCAGCAGGGCGTGCCACGGAAATTTTCAAGTGGATTAACTTCGCCATCGTGGCCGGCGTGATCGTTTGGATTTTTGGGAAAGTGCTGCCTTCGAAATTCCGCGCCAATGCGGAGACCATTAGCGCGGCCATCGCGAAAGCGACGGCCGCCAAGGCCGCGGCGGATGCCCAGCTTCGTGAAGCGCAAACCAAGCTCGCGAATCTTCAGAAGGAAGTCGCGGAGCTACGTGCCTTTGCCGAGCGTGAATCCGCCGCGGAGGTCGAGCGCATCCGCGCAGCCACGCAATCCGACGCAAAGAAAATCAGCGCCGCTGGCAGCGCGGAAATTGAAGCAGCCGAACGCGCCGCGCGTCTGGAATTGAAAGCCATCGCCGCGAAGCTGGCCGTGGACGGCGCGGAATCCCTGCTGGCGAAGCAGTTGACGCCCGCGGCGCAGGAAGCGCTCATCGGCAACTTCGTGAAAAGCCTCGAGGGGAGGCCGAATTGAAGTCCGCGAGCCTGCAGTACGCCAACGCGCTGGCCGACATTGCGAGTGTACAAGGCGCCGCCGAGCCGGCGGCGAAGCAGCTCGGCGATTTTGGCGTTGCGTACGCGGAATCCGCCGAGCTGCGCACCTTTCTTGCGAGCCCGGCGGTGGCCATCGAAGCCAAGCACGGGGTGATTGAGAAAATCATCGCGCGCCTGGGTGCCAGCAAGATCATCCGCAATTTTCTTTTCCTGATCGCCGATAACCGGCGCACGCCGATTCTTCCGGAGATCGTTGCGGCGTTTCACCAAGTGATCCGGCAACGGCAGGGTCTTGCGGAGGCGGAAGTCTCCTCCGCTGTGGAGCTGAACGCGGCGCAAAAAGCGGACCTTGCGAAAACGCTCGAGCGACTTACCGGGAAGAAAATTGAAACGAAGTATTCGCTCGACCCGGCTCTGCTGGGCGGCGCGGTCGTGCGCATCGGCGACACGATTTACGATGGTTCGCTGCGCAGCCGTTTGAACGAAATGCGCACGCGTCTGACAGCGGAATAGACTTGGATTTTGTGGTGGCCGGGCTGAAGCCCGGAGCGTACACGAAGAGTATTCGGAATTAAGAGTATTCGGAATTCAGCGACGGAGCAGGCATGGCTAACATCAAGGCAGACGAAATCAGCAAGATCCTGCGCGAGCAGATCGAAAATTACGAGCAGACCGTTTCGGTAGACGAAGTCGGCGCGGTCATCAGCGTCGGCGACGGCATCGCGCGCGTTCACGGCCTCGAGAAAGTCATGGCCGGCGAGATGCTCGCTTTCCCGCACAACGTTTTCGGCATTGCGCTGAACCTGGAAGAGGAAGAAGTCGGCGTGGTGCTCCTCGGCGAATCCCAGGTGCTGAAGGAAGGCGACGTCGTCAAACGCACCAACACCATTATGTCCGTGCCTGTCGGCGAAGCGCTCGTTGGCCGTGTCGTGAATCCGCTTGGTGAACCCTTGGACGGCAAGGGCCCCATAGCTTCGAAACAGCGCAATGCGCTGGAACGCATCGCGCCCGGCGTGCTGGATCGCCAGCCAGTGCGCGAGCCGCTGCAGACCGGCATCAAAGCCATCGACGCCATGATCCCCATCGGCCGCGGCCAGCGCGAGCTGATCATCGGCGACCGCCAGACGGGAAAGACCGCCGTCATTCTCGATACCATCATCAATCAAAAGGGCGGCGACGTAATTTGTATTTACTGCGGCATCGGCCAGAAGCGCTCGACGATCGCGCAAGTGGTCAAGACGCTCACCGACGCCGGCGCGATGGATTACACCATCGTGGTCACTTCTTCGGCAGCCGAGCCCGCTTCGCTGCAATACATCGCGCCGTACGCCGCGTGCGCCATGGGCGAATATTTCCGCGACACCAAGCGGCACGCCATCACCTTCTACGACGATCTTTCGAAACACGCGCAAGCCTACCGCGAAATTTCTTTGCTGCTGCGGCGTCCGCCGGGGCGCGAAGCGTTTCCTGGAGACGTGTTTTATCTCCACTCGCGTTTGCTGGAGCGCGCCGCGAAGCTCAATGACAAGCTCGGCGGCGGTTCGCTGACTTCGCTTCCGGTTATCGAAACGCAGGCCGGCGACGTTTCCGCCTACATTCCGACCAACGTGATTTCCATTACCGACGGCCAGATTTATCTCGAAGCCGACCTTTTTAATGCCGGCATTCGTCCGGCCATCAACGTCGGTATCTCCGTCAGCCGCGTGGGCGGCAACGCGCAGATCAAGGCCATGCGTCAGGTGGCAGGTTCTCTGCGGTTGGACATGGCGCAGTACCGCGAACTCGCCGCGTTCGCGCAGTTCGGCTCCGATCAGCTCGATAAAGTCACCCAAGGGCAGCTCGCCCGCGGCCAGCGCCTGACGGAAGTTCTCAAGCAGGATCAATACGATCCGCTGCCCATCGAGAAACAGGTGCTCATTCTTTATGTGGCCACCAGCGGCTCGCTCGATGCCGTGCCCGTTCCCGAAGTGCAGCGCTTCGAGCGCGAATTCCTGCAGTTTGTCGAAACGAATTATCCGTCGATCCTGAAGAACATCGCCACGAAGAAGGCCCTTGACGACGCCATCAAGGCCGAAGTTAAGACCGCCGCCGATGGCTTTAAGGAACGCTTCACCGCCGCGGTTGCCGCGGCGGTGAAGTAAGAAACGCCGCGTAACGGCCGACCATGCCCACACTTCTCGATTTCCGGCGCCGCATCCGCTCGGTGAAAAACACCCAGCAGATCACCCGCGCGATGAAGTTCGTCGCCGCGGCCCGGCTGCGCCGCGCGCAGGAGGCCGCCATCGCCGCGCGTCCGTACGCCCGGGAACTTGCGCGCTTGCTGCGTTCGATCATGTCGCGCATCGACGAACCCCAGCACGCGCTGCTGGCGCGCCGCGCGGAACAGCGCGTGCTCGCCATCGTTCTCACGGGCGAACGCGGCCTGGCCGGGGCTTTCAATGCGAATATTCTCCGCAAGGCCAACGATTTCTTCCGGAGCCACAAGGGGAAGAAGATTTCCACTGTCCCCGTGGGCAAAAAAGGCCGCGACTCGCTAAAAAAGGCCGGTTACAACATTGTCGCCGAATATGTGAACGTTCTTGCCCGCGTCGATTTTTCCACCGCGCGGGATATTGCCACGCTGGTCACGAATCTCTACGCCAAGGAAGAGATCGATTCCGTGTACATCGTGTTCAGCGAATTCAAGACGATCATGACGCCGAATCTTGTCGTCGAGAAGCTGCTGCCGGTCGAAGCCATACGCGCGGAAGAAGAATCTGCCTCCGAACAGTCTTCCTCGCAGGTCGATTACATCTATGAGCAGCCCGAAGCGCAGCTTCTGGACAAGCTGCTGCCGCGCTACGTTGAAACGCAAGTTCTCCGCGCGATGCTGGAATCTTCCGCTGCCGAGCATGCCGCGCGCATGACCGCCATGGAATCGGCCACCAAGAACGCCGGTGACGTCATCGAAGCTCTGACGCTGCACATGAACAAAGTGCGCCAGGCGGCCATCACCAAGGAAATTATTGAAATTGTGAGCGGAGCGTCATCCACGGCCTAGTGACTGGTGACTAGTGATTGGTGACTGGTGGACGTCAAAAGCTATCGCGACTTGCAGGTTTGGCAGAAGGCCCATGAGCTTGTCTTGCTGGTGTTTAAGGTGACGGAGGCATTTCCGAGAGCGGATCAATTCGGGATTGTTTCGCAGGTCCGGAGATCCGCTTCCTCGGTGGCGGCAAACATCGCGGAAGGATTTGGCCGAGGAACGACAAAGGAGTTTTTGAGGTCGCTTCAGATTGCTCGAGGTGAGCTGGAGGAAACCCGGTACTTTATGTTTCTGAGCTGCGATTTGCGAAAGATTTCGAAGGAAGAGAATGCCCGGATTGATGCTATCTGCGATTCGACGGGCAAATTGATCAACGCACTTGGCCGTTCATTGCGCAGCAAACTCAGTGCGAAGGACCAGTCACCAGTCACTAGTCACCAGTCACGACCGAGTTAGAGGAGCAGCAAATGGCAGAGAAATACGGAGCCGTCGGACACGTCGTCCAGGTCATTGGGCCGGTGCTCGACATTCAATTCGAAGCGGGCCATCTGCCCGCGATCTACAACGCCGTTCGCATCACCAGCGAAGGCTACAATATCCCCGAGCCGCTGGACGTGACCGCGGAAGTCCAGCAGCACCTCGGGGAAGGCCGCGTGCGCGCCATCGCAATGGAACCCGTCGAGGGCATGGTTCGCGGCATGAAAGCGCTGGACCTCGGCAAAGGGATCGAAGTGCCCGTGGGCCGGCCAACGCTTGGCCGCGTGATGAACGTTCTTGGAAAACCCGTCGACCAGCTCGGCCCCATCGTCAGCGACACGTACTACCCGATTCACCGCCCGGCGCCGTCGCTCGAGGATCAATCCACCACTCTCGAAATGTTCGAGACCGGCATCAAGGTCGTCGATTTGATCGAGCCGTACCTCAAAGGCGGCAAGATCGGTTTGTTCGGCGGCGCGGGTGTGGGCAAGACCGTGCTCATCATGGAGCTGATTCACAACGTGGCCATGAAGCACGGCGGCGTCTCGGTGTTCGCCGGCGTCGGCGAACGCACGCGCGAAGGCAACGACCTCTGGCTGGAAATGTCCGAAGGCGGCGTCATCGTTCCCGGCAATTCGGAAAAGTCGCGCGCCGCTTTGATCTACGGGCAGATGACCGAGCCGCCCGGCTCGCGTCTGCGCGTGGGCCTCACCGGCCTCACCGTGGCGGAATACTTCCGCGATCAGGAGCATCTTGACGTGCTCCTCTTCATCGACAACATTTTCCGTTTCGTGCAGGCGGGTTCCGAAGTATCGGCGCTGCTTGGCCGCATGCCTTCCGCCGTCGGTTACCAGCCGAACCTCAACACGGAAATCGGCGAACTCCAGGAGCGCATTACTTCCACCAAGTGGGGTTCGATCACGTCCGTGCAGGCCATTTACGTGCCCGCCGACGACTACACCGACCCTGCTCCTGCCGCGACGTTTGCACATCTCGACGCCACCACCAACCTGAGCCGTCAGATTGTCGAGCGCGGAATTTATCCCGCGGTCGATCCGCTGGCCAGCTCTTCGCGCATTCTCGATGCGCGCATCGTCGGCGCCGAGCACTATGCCGTGGCGCGCGGCGTGAAATCGATTCTCCAGCGCTACAAGGATCTGCAGGACATCATCGCTATTCTCGGCATCGAGGAACTTTCCGACGACGACAAGCGTACCGTGGGCCGTGCGCGCAAGATCGAAAAGTTTCTTTCACAGCCCATGTTCGTCGCCGCGCAGTTCACCGGCCTTGAAGGCAAGTACGTCAAGATCGAGGACACCGTGCGCAGCTTCAAGGAAATCGTCGAAGGCAAGTATGACGACGTTCCCGAGCAGGCGTTTTACATGGTGGGCACCATCGAGGAAGCGCTGGAGAAGGCCGAAAAGATGAAGGCCAGCGTCTAAAGACGAAAATGTTTCCTGACGCCATCGAACTCGTGATCGTCACGCCGGAAAAGCAGTTGCTCCGGGAGAAAGCCGTCGAAGTGCAACTCCCCGGGGAAAATGGTTATCTGGGCGTGCTGCCGGGACACGCGCCGCTGATCACCGAACTGGGCATCGGCGAGCTGAGTTATCACGACGCGAGTGGCAGGGAATCCGAGCACATCGCTCTGGTTCGAGGCTTTGCGGAAGTTCTCTCCGATCGCGTCACCGTGCTCGCGGAAACCGCCGAGCGCGCCGAAGAGATCGATCTGCAGCGCGCCAAAGATGCCCTGGCGCGAGCCGAGAAGCGCCTCGCTTCGAACGATTCCAATATCGATTTGGACCGTGCTGGCATCGCGCTGCAGCGCGCGCTGATCCGCATTCAGGTTGCCGGGAAGCGACGGGGCGCTCCTGTTTCTGGCTCTTGATGCATTCTCATCCGTCTAGCGTGCGGCCCTTGGTGCGACTTCGGGTCTTTGCCCGCATCTAATCGAGTGGAGACGATCATGGCTTCCATCACCATGTACAGCACCACTTGGTGCCCCGATTGCCGCCGCGCCAAGGCTTTCCTGAAAGAGCGTGGCGTGGAATTTCGCGAAGTGGATATCGAGAAAGACCCCGCGGCCGAAGAAATCGTGATTAAAGCCAACAACGGCAAGCGCAAAGTGCC
>JAYVMO010000146.1:0-7160 GCA_043758915.1 Acidobacteriota bacterium
CCTTTGTTTGCCACTGATAGCTCAAAAACCGGGGAGGGGGAGGGGGGTGCCAAGCTCCGCCTACAATCGAGATTCACACTCCAGCCCGGGTTGCCGCCCGCCCGTCCGGATGCTACGATTTGGTGTTCCATGAACCCCGCCATGACTCAGGATCACCAATCACAACGGCCTCGTGTGGGCGTGCCCTGGCGCACCAGCGCGGAACAGCGCGCCAACATCCGCGAAAAACTCGAATACTATTTCCAGGCCATCCGCGCAGCAGGAGCCGAACCGCAAGAGATCTCACTCGTACAATCTCCAGAGGAGCTGGAAGCTCAACTGATAAATTTCGACGCCTTCGTCCTACCCGGCAGTCCCGCGGATGTGGACCCCAACCGGTATGGCGCTGCTAAGCACATAAAAACGCAGAATTTAGATCCGTCACGGGACGCCACCGACACAGCCATCCTCGGTCATGCGCTGCAGTCCTCGAAACCGGTTTTGGCCATCTGCTACGGCTGCCAAATTCTGAATGTCTTCGCGAAAGGCACCCTGATTCAGGACATCCGCGCTCAGAAACCCGACGCAGGATCTCATGGCACTACGGACCTGCCTTCCGGAGTGGTCCATGGCGACGTCAAGCACCAAGCGACCCTGACACCTGGCAGCCGTCTAGCGAGTCTAAATCAGGCGGAAGTGGCCGAGATCAACAGCAGCCATCACCAAGCCATCGACCAGCCCGGCAAAAACCTCAAAGTCACCGCACGCGCCGCCGACGGCATCATCGAAGGCGTCGAATGGACTGGAGATTCCAACTGGGTAGTCGGCGTCCAATGGCATCCCGAGCGCATGCCCGGCGATGCCTTTTCCGAGCGTTTGTTCAGCGATTTTGTTGCCGCGGCCCGCAGCGCCCGCGGTGCCGTCGCACAAAATACGGAGGCCGGCTGAATTTTCGGTTTCGATTTTCGGATTTCCAATTTCGGGGGTTACATGATCTCACTTGCAGGCAAGGCGGCTCTCATCACCGGGGGTTCCCGCGGCATCGGGGCGGCAGCCGTTAAACTCTTCGCGCAAGCCGGCGCCGACGTAATCTTCAACTATAACAAGGCCAAGGACGCTGCCACGCAACTCCAGCAGGAAGCTGGCAAGCACGGCACGCGCGTCGAGGCCTTCAAAGCCGACGTCGGCCGCCATGCCGATAACAAAAAACTTGTCGACCAGTGCATTGCGCGCCTCGGCCGGCTGGACATTCTCGTCGCCAACGCCGGCGTCTGGAATTCCGACGACCTCCCCATTGAAAAAATGTCCGAGCAGCAGTGGGACGACATGATGCGCATCAATCTCAAGAGCGTCTATTCCATCATCCACTTTGCCGTCCCGCACATGATCAAGCAGAAGGCCGGCAAAATCATTCCCATCAGCTCTACCGCCGGCCAACGCGGCGAATCCTTCCACACGCACTACGGCGCTTCGAAAGGCGGCATCATCAGCCTCACCAAGGGCCTTGCCAGCGAGCTTGCCCGCTACAACATTCTCGTGAACTCGGTCGCCCCCGGCTGGGTGGCCACGGATATGTCCAATGCGGTGCTCGACAGCAAGGCCGGCCAGAAAATGGTCGCTGCCGCGATTCCCCTGGGACGCGCCGCCACTGCCGAGGAAATCGCTGGGCCGATTCTTTTTCTCGCTTCGGACCTGGCCAACTTCATGACCGGGGAAGTCATCAATGTAAATGGAGGTTCCGTCTTGTGCGGTTGAAGCTTGCCCACTTCGCGGTAATCCTTCTTATTTGCAGCGTCCTGTTTGCGCCGTGTGCGCTGGCGCAGAATCCGGACACCATGCTGCCGGAGGCCAGCGCCGCAAAAGCCAAACAGATTCTTGGCCAGCTCATCGACGCTCTCGGCGGTCCTGCTTATCTGGGAGTCCGCGAGAGCGAATGCGCGGGCCGCCGCGCCGTCTTTGGCCACAATGGTGACGTCACCGACTTCGTTCCTTTTACCAATGAACGCCGTTACCCGGACAAGGACCGCACGGAATACATCGCCAAGGGCCACAATGGCATTTTGGGTTCGCTCATCGGCATTGATGGCCTGTTCATAACCCACGGCGGCGTGGTCATCACCCTCTACAACGGCGCGCAGGCCTGGACTCTTGACCGTGGCGGCGTCTCCGAGATGCCCGCCACCTCCATCACCGACTTCCAGGAACAGGTCAAACGCAACATCGACAATCTGCTCCGTCTCCGCCTCAAGGAAGACGGCATGCAATTTCGCTACGGTGGCACCGGCACCGTGGATCTCAAGCAAGTCGATTGGGTCGAGATCGCCGATCGCGAGGAGCGCACCTTCCGCCTGGCCGTCGACCAAACCACCCACCTTCTCGTGCGCAGCATCGTCATCACCAGCGATGACACCACCCGGGAACGCAACGAAGAGGTCTCCATCTACTCGAACTACCAGGTAAAAGAAGGGGTGCAAGTCCCCCTGCAAATTTCCCGCGAACTCAATGGCCGCCGCACCTACCAGGGCTTCTTCGATTCCTGCAAGTTCAATCCCAATTTCCCCGACGAATTGTTTAGCCGGGCCGGACTCGAGAAACGCGGCTCCGAGCTCGGCGTAAAAAAGAAATAAGACAACTAGCGCGATGAATCTCTCACCTCGCCAGCAGCGCGCCCTGCAATCCATCTGCGAAACGTTCGCTCCCGCCGCGGATGGCTGGCCTTCCGCCGCCGAGCTTGGCATTCCCGCTGCCATCGCCGATGCCCTCGATTTCAATCCCCGAGCTGCCGACCGCGCACAACTCCTCCAGCTTCTCGATCTTTGGGATTCCCATCTGCATTCGCTGCTCACCGCCGGCCGCTTCCAATGTTTTTCGTCGCTTCCCCCAGAATCGCGCATCCGCGTCCTGCTCATCTGGGCCGAAAGCGGTCTCGGCAAGCGCCGCGCCGCATTCCAGGCGCTCCGCAAAGCTGTTGGCTTTCTCTACGTAATGCTGCCCGGCGCAAACGGCGCGCGCAGCCCGGTCTGGGACAAGCTGGGCTACCCCGGCCCCCTCGGAGTGCAAAAACCATCATCTCCCCGCGCACTGGCGGTTACCGTCCCGCGGCGTGATCTGGATTTGTCCTGCGACGTCTGCATCGTTGGCTCCGGCGCCGGCGGCGCGACCGCCGCCGCCGTTCTTGCCGGAGCAGGGAAGGACATCATCGTTCTCGAAGCCGGTGGCTACTTCGACGATGCCGATTTCGATGGCGCCGCGCTCGGCGGCTTCCGCAATCTCTATACGGAAGGTGGATTCGCTGCCACTGCCGACCATAGCGTCGGCCTCCTCGCCGGCGAATGCCTGGGCGGCACCACGGTCATTAATTACTGCACGTCGTTTCGAACGCCAGACGACGTCCGCGCCGAATGGGCCGCTGCTGGCGTCCCCTGGTTTACCAGCGAGGAATACACGCGCAGTCTCGAGGCTGTCTGCGCTCGCCTCCACGTCAATCTCGACCACAACCGCGTTTCCGCGCGCGAGCAAATTCTCCAGCGCGGCCTCAGCGCCCTCGGCTGGCACTCCGCCCCCATGCCCCGCAACGTTATCGGCTGCGACCAGGGCAAGGTCTGCGGTTATTGCGGCTACGGCTGCGCCATCGGCGCGAAGCAATCCGCTGCAAAGACCTGGCTCGCGGATGCCCAAGCCGCCGGTGCTCGCTTCCTCGTCGAAACCCGCGCCCAGCGTATTTGCATGGAAGCCGGCTCTGCCACGGGCGTGGAAGCTCGTTCGAAAAGCGGACACCGCGTCAGCATCCGCTGCAAAGCCGTCGTCGTTGCTTGCGGCGCGATTCACACGCCCGCGCTTTTGCTGCGCTCCGGCCTGCGCAACGAGCACATCGGCGGGCACCTTCATCTGCATCCCGTTTCGAATGTCTGTGGCGTGTTCAACGAGGAGATTCGTCCCTGGGAAGGCACCATGCAGGCCATCTATTCCGATGAGCACCGCTACCTCACCGGAGAATATGGCGTGAAGTATGAGACCACCGCGCTGCAACCCGTCATCGCCGTCGCTGTGCTTCCCTGGCGCGATCCGCGTCACTACCGCTCGCTGTTAGCCAAGCTGGCTCACACTTCGGCGATCGGTGTCCTTGTCCGCGACCGCGACGGTGGCCGCGTCACCATCGACCGCGAAGGCCATCCCGTTTCCCATTACGCTCTTTCCGAATTCGACCGCGCCCATCTCCGCCGCGGCTTTATCGGCGCCGCGCGCATCCTCGAAGCCGCTGGCGCGCGCCTCATTTTTTCTCCTCACGCCAAATGGTGCGCCTATGAGCCCGGCCCATCCGGCAAAGCAAGCGGCTCCCTCGAAACTTTCACGAGCGCCATGGATTCCGCTGGCTGGGATTCCGGCCGCCTCGCCCTCTTTTCCTTCCACATCATGGGCAGCGCACGCCTCGGCGCTTCGCCGAAAACCTCGGCCACCAATGCCGACGGCCAAACCTGGGAAGTCCGTAACCTCTACGTCATGGACGGCTCCTCCTTCCCCTCCGCCTCCGGCGTCAATCCCATGATCTCCATCGAAGCCATCGCCCACCGCAACGCCAATTCTCTCGCTGTAAACATGAAGTAGCAGACCTCCGTGGCACCCAAGACAGGCAACACGCTTGTCCGATACATGCCAGGCGCTATCCCTGCCACGGCAGATAATCCTGCCCATGGAGTGTTCTCGATTGCCCTCCACAGGAAGAAAGTTGGCCACAAATAGCCGTCTTTTCCGCCGGCCCGGCCCGTTTGGTTACATTTCTACCCTTTGTCCGCGCGCTTGTATTAACATGTAGCCAGCTCGCCAAGAAAACACTAGTTTTAGCATCTGCCCCTGCGGGGCTTTTTGGCCTAGCAATTGCTCCCAATGGAACGATTGCCCTCTCAGACTGTTAAGCCGGTTCGGCCTATGGAAGAGGAAGTTAACTTGGGACCTGGTGCAAAACCGAAGCGTACCGCGTTAAGCCGAGATCTAGGCTTCAGCCTGGTTGAGCTTGTCGTGGCCCTCGCGGTCGTCCTGATCCTCTCTGCCATTGCTTTGCCTAACTTCTCTCGGGCCTATCGAATCTACCAGCTCAATAGCAGCGCCAGCCGGCTTGCGGGCTTACTGAAAATGACGCGCTTCGAAGCCATCCGCCGCAACGCGCTGGTGGACTTCCAGATTAAGAAACCTGGCTCTGACTGGATCGCCTGGTCCGATCCCGATCGCGATGGCATTGCCGACTCTTTCGAGACGCAAGATCCGATCATCGCACCTGTGACGCTCTTGCCCGCCGGCGGGCCTCCGAGTCCTACTGCCATCACCGCGGCGCTAGGCGGTGCGGCGCTGAATACTCTTTCAGGAAGCAACGCTGCGATCACCTTTGACGCGCGTGGCGCGGTGGTCTTCGCCGCACCGCCTCAGTCCATCTATGTACTCTATCTCGGCAACGCCGCGTATCCCGACTACGGCTATCGCGCAGTGGTGATCCTGCCATCGGGAATCATTCAGGTATGGTCCGCCCCTGTCGGCGGTCCCTGGAATCGGACCAGTTAGAAAATGGAAACGAAGACCATGATCGGCCCCCAACTCACCAATCGCCGCGGAACCGCGCGCGGCTTCACGCTCCTCGAGATGATGTTCGCCACGCTTATTTTGCTCGTTGCCCTGTTCGCCGTGGCGCAACTTGTTCCCGCATCGATCACCTTGAACAGCCGGAATCGCAACGACTCCACCGCGCTGGTCTTCGCGCAACGCGAGCTGGATCAGATGCTGGAACAGCCGCTAGTCTCACCGGCGTTTACCGATGCGCAGGGGGGTATTTGTAATCTGGGCGACGCTGCGAAGCCGAATACTGTCGTGGGCAACCCCGTGCTCGTCATCAACAACCTCGCCACCATCGATTTTGGCGTCACCCCGGTCGCCGGCTACAGCCTCACGTATCAAGATCCCAATTCCCCGAGCGATGCAACGCTGGACGTTCGCTGGGCGGTCATTACTTCGGTGAACGGACCCATCATCACCAGCAAGCGCTTTATCCTTGGCGTTCGCCAGCAAGGTGGTAACGGCTACTTCCAGCCAATTACGCTAGATAGCGTGGTGGAAAAATGACCCGCTCTTCCCGAAGTTCACGGCGAGCAGGCTTTACCCTCATTGAATTGATGGTCGCTTTGGGCGTCTTCCTCATCATTTGTGCCGTCGCATTTTCTCTCCTGGGCATCTCGCAGCAGCGCTACCAGACGGAATCGCAAGTGATGAACTCCCTTGAGGAAGCGCGTCTAGCTCTCGACGAGATCGTGCGCGACGTCAGCGATTCCGGCTATCCGCCTGCCAGTCAATTTTCGGCCGCGCCTGCTGCAAATCTTTATGCCAGCACGCCCTTCGCCTGGAGCTCCGGCTCCGGCTACCCCGGCACTCCCTGCCAAATCGGCATCGCCGGCGGCGGTACATGCTCGACGGCCTCTCCCAGCGGCCCCTCTCCCGGCGACTTCGACCTCATCGTCGAGACCAATATCAATCCCCAGGATGCCGGCAGCACGGTGCAGTGGATTCGCTATCAATTGCAGGGCACGACCCTGTATCGGGGCATGGTGCCCAAAGTCGCCGGTGACGACCCAGACGTTGACACTTTAGCCGCAACAATTATGGTGCCGTACGTTCAGAACGTAATGAACAACGCTTCGGCCGCGCAAATCGCGCAATTTCAGGCCTCCTATCCCACCATGTTTCCAGGGGGAACTGCGGTCCCCATTTTTTCCTACATTTGTGAAACCGCAACTGTCCCCCAGCCATGTCCCGGCGCGGGAAGTGACAACTCTCCCAAAAACATTCGCGATGTCGCGGTCACTTTGATCGTCATGGCGCCTTCGCCGGACCCGCAGACGGGCCGGCCTCTGCTTGTCGAGTTGAATGGGCGGGCACGCCGCATCAATCCCAATCTGTAAGAGAGAAGAGCAAGATATGAAGGCCCTGCACACAAATCGGCGCCGCTCATCGGAGGCAGGAGTGGCCTTGCTGATTGCCATCTTTACTCTGCTGCTGATCGCCGCGGTGGGGATTGCACTGATCGTCAGTTCCGGCACGGAATCCGCTCTCACGGGAAATTATCGCTCGTCCACTGGCGTGCATTACGCGGCGCTGGCTGGTTTGGAAGAAGGGCGCGGAAGACTGCTGCCGAAAAACCC
>JAYVMO010000147.1:0-11844 GCA_043758915.1 Acidobacteriota bacterium
CGCGGCGCCGCCGCCGTGCCATTGCAAGTGGCGAAACGTACAGTTGCACTTTTCGAACGCCTCGGACAACTGGAAGCTATCGCCGCCGCATCCATGCGCTCAGACTTGGAAGTGGCACGATTCATGGCTGCCGCCGGCGCGCGGGGAGCTTTGGCGAACGTCGAAATCAATCTCGACGGCATTACGGACGCCGGTTATGTGCAGACCATGCGCGCAAAGGTAGCAAAGCTGCGCGAACGGCTGGAAAAGACTCCGCGCACCGTAAGCGCGTAGAATAGAAGTTCCCCTTGCCCCTGAAAGGAGCAACACATGAGACTGACCACGAATACCCGCAGGATCGTGGCCACAAGTATTCTAGTAGCGATGGCGCTGGCATTTCCGAAGCCGGCCAAGGCCAGCCGCCTCGGCTCGGACACCATCGCGCTCTTCCCGAAAGAAATCGGAGAATTCGCGTACGCCGACCTCAAGAAAGCCCGCACGATGAAGTGGTTCCCGCAACTGCAGGAGCAGATGCTGCCCGACCGCTTCCGCCAATTCGAAAAATTTCTCACTGCGGCGGGCGTGGACCCGAATTCGCAGGTGGATGAACTCGCCTGGGCACTGGTTCCCGAAGGCGTGACCGCCAAGACCGAAGGCACCGGCTCGACCGCGGTTCCTACCGGCGAGGAGGTTATCGGCATCGCGCTCGGCAATTACAATCCGGATTCGACGGAAGCCTATTTCAAGCAGCAAAAACTGCCGACGTTTAAAGCCCGCGGCTACACGATGTACGCCTTCGGCACCGGGTCGGGTACCAACGATCTGTTCTTCCTCTTTATCGATTCGAACAAAGCAGCCTTCGGCCATCGCGCGCAGCTCGAAAAAATGATCGAGGTGCGCTTTGGCGGAGAGCAGGGATTGCTCTACAACGATAAAATGTTTCCGCTGATCAACGAGGCCAACGGCGGCAGCATCGTCTGGGCCGTTTTGAATCCTGCGTACACGCGGCTGGCCATGCAGCAGATGGCACCGGAAGTTCAGCAGTTCCCGGAAGCCGCGAAGCTCATAACTCGCATGCAGAACACCATCATCAACGTGGACGCCAGCAGCACCGTGGACGGAAAATTCCAGCTAGTGTGCGGCTCAACGGATGATGCCAACACCATGGCGCAACTGCTCCAGGCCGGGTTTCTCTACAAGCGGTATCAAGCCAGCAAGGACAATCCGGAGCTGGCTGAGCTTTTGGAGCAGGCGCGGGTGACGCCCGCAGGGGACCGCGTGACGCTGCGCATGACGCTCAGCGACGAGCAAATGACGTCGCTGATCAAGCACAACACATTCGCGTTGAAGATGTAGTCCTTCGCTCAAGAAGCACTCGGGACGAGAAGAGCCAGACCGCCGTATGTGTCTGGCTCTTTTTTTCGAGATAGCTCAGGCGCGGGGAGAAACCGGGCCAAGATATTTCGTCAAGCACGTGACTGCGGAGCTACCCTGCATCTCGTACTGCACGCGATCGACGCCGCTCCATGTGCCGGCGCCAGATGCACTGCTGCCGAGTTGCGTTGCGAATCCCGCAAGGGTGTCCAGCCCAGCGGCAGGAGCGGCTTCGCCCTCGTGAACGAGCGCAACCTCGATGCGGTCCGCAAAGCGCGTGAAGAAAACGTTCAGGTGCGCATGCTCACCCTGCAAATTCTGGAACGCTTCCTCGCAAGCCGCGACCACGGTGGATTGCAAGTTCCCCGTCGCTTCACTTTCCAGACAAGCGGCATCCGCAAGATAACGCGCCACTCCGCCTGCCGCTGCGGCCAGCCGGGGATCGGCGTCCATCTGTAAGCGGATGGTCCTGGGTTCAATGTGCACGGTTGTCAGCGAGCGGAATGTCGCATGCTTCCTGGCAATCCGGACAATAGTACAAGCCATCCGTACACAGGCGCACGTGCACCTGCCCTTTGCAGATGGTGCAGTACCTTTCGCAGGTGCAATACTCTTCGGTCTTGTCGCACTGACTGCAAACGACTGGGCCGGCCATGGAAGCCTCCGGGGAAAACTGTACCTGACCATGGGACGAAGCGGCAAGGCGAACGTCACCACGCGGCGCGAGTCTTTCACCGGGGGACGACGCGCAATCTGGCCGACCTGCCTTTTTTGACCCTTCCGAGGGCGCATGTTAGTATCATGTTCCGCTTGAGCAAATGGAATGGAATCCGCCACGACTCCCATCCTTACCGCACTGCGTAAAACCGCGCTGAACGCGACGCACCGCCGTCTGGGTGCGAAAATGGTCGATTTTGGCGGCTGGGACATGCCCGTCGAGTATCCCTCGAGCGGCGGATTGATCGCCGAGCACAAAGCGGTTCGCGGCAGCGTGGGTATTTTTGATGTCAGCCACATGGGCGACATTCGCATCCGCGGCGGCAGCAAGCCGGGCGGCGCGCTGGCCGCCGTGCAGCACATCAGCATGAACGACGCCTCCCTCTTGGCCATTGGCCAGGCGCACTATTCGGCGATGCTCTATCCGCAAGGCACGTTTGTCGATGACGTCATCGTCCACCGGCAGGGTGAAGACGATTTTTTGCTGGTCATCAACGCGGGCACGCGCGAGAAAGACATCAACTGGGTGCGCGAGAACACCAAGGGGTTCGACTGTGTGGCCGAGGAATTGAGCGATGCCTACACGCAACTAGCGATTCAGGGGCCTCGTGCAATCGATGTGCTGCAGAAGTTGACGGACGCAAATCTTGCCGTGATCAAGAACTATTGGTTCACGCACGGGACGGTTTGCGGGCTGAAGAATACGCTGATCGCGCGCACCGGATATACCGGTGAAGACGGCTTCGAGATTTATGTGCCCTCGGAAGTGGCGACCAGTGAAAGGGTCTGGAACGAGGTAATAGAGGCCGGGCGCGAATTCGGTATCCTTCCCTGCGGCCTGGGATGCCGCAACACGCTGCGCCTCGAATCGAAGATGGCGCTCTACGGGCATGAAATCAGCGACAAGATCAACGTCTGGGAAGCCGGACTGGATCGCTATTGCAAAATGGAAAAAGGCGATTTTGTGGGCCGCGCGGCCTTGGAACGCGCCAAGGCCGCGGGGTTGCAGCGCCTTCTGGTGGGACTCGAGATGATCGACCGCGGCATCGCCCGCGACGAATACCGCTGCTGTAATGAAGCAGGCGAACCGGTTGGCGTGGTCACCAGCGGCTCGCCTGCTCCCACTCTCGGGAAAAATATCGCGCTGGCCTATCTGCCGTCGGCAATGGCGGCGCTGGGCACCGCGGTCTACGTGGAAATTCGCGGCCAGAAGTGCAAAGCGCAGGTGGTTGCGACCCCATTTTACAAGCGGCCGAAAAAAGCCGCCGCACCACAAGCTGCA
Organism: Acidobacteriota bacterium; assembly: GCA_043758915.1. GTDB lineage: Bacteria > Acidobacteriota > Terriglobia > Acidiferrales > UBA7541 > Acidiferrum. The sequence goes on from JAYVMO010000147.1 coordinate 3,353, forward strand.
AAAACGGTCTGATACGAAGCGAGAGGAATAGTCCGATGGCCTATCCGGCGAACTATCGATACACGAAGGAACATGAATGGGTGGATGTGAAAGGCGAAGTGGCGACCATCGGCATCACCGACTATGCCCAGCACGAGCTTGGTGACGTCGTGTTCGTCGAGCTGCCGAAAGTTGGCGCAAAGATCGAGACCGGAAAGGTGTTCGGCACCGTGGAATCCGTGAAAGCGGTAAGCGAGATTTATGCGCCAGCGGCGGGTGAAGTCGTCGAGGCCAACGGCGATTTGCAAAATACTCCGGAGAAAATAAATTCCGACCCGCACGGCGCGGCGTGGCTCATCAAAGTGCGCCTCTCTCAGCCCGCGGAGATCGCGAGCCTGATGGATGCCAAGACCTACGAGGCATACATTGCGGAGAAAAACAAGGAAGCCTCCGCCTGATGCGCTACCTCCCCAAGAGCCCCGCCGAGCGGCAGGAAATGCTCGCCGCCATTGGCGCAAAATCGATTGAAGAACTTTTTTCCAGCATCCCGGAACGCTATCGGCTGAGCAAGCCCCTGCAACTGCCCGGGCCGCTCTCGGAAGCGGAAATCATCGGCTATTTCAAGGAACGCGCCGCCGAAAACTCCAGCGGCTATGTGAGCTTTCTCGGCGCGGGTGTTTACAATCACCTGCGCTCGGTCGTCACGGACGCAATTATCCAGCGCGGCGAATTCCTGACTTCCTACACGCCGTATCAGGCCGAAATCACGCAAGGAACCTTGCAGGCCATATTCGAATTCCAGACGCTGATGTGCCAGCTTACCGGCCAGGAAGTCGCCAACGCCTCGATGTATGACGGCTCGACGGCCACTACCGAAGCTGTCTTGATGGCGGAGCGCCTCACGGGAAGACAGCGCGTCCTGGTGGCGCGCTCCGTGCATCCCGAGTATCGCGATGTCTTGAAGACTTATGCAAAACATTCCGGATTGCGCGTCGAAGAAATTCCGTACGCCGCGAATGGCACGCTGGACCAAAAAGCGTTGCACACCGCTCTGAAAAACGATGTTGCCGCGGTGGTAGTGCAATCTCCGAACTTTTTTGGCGTCATCGAGTCCGTTGCCGCGCTTGCGGAGTCGGCCCATGCGCAAGGCGCGCTGCTTGTTACGGCAATTGCGGAGGGTGTTTCGCTGGGCTTGCTTCGGCCACCCGCGGAAGCCGACATCGTCGCCATGGAAGCGCAAAGCTTCGGCCTGCCACCAAGTTATGGCGGCCCATTTGCCGGCGTCGTGGCTTCGCGCGACAAGTTCGTGCGGCAGATGCCCGGACGGCTCGTCGGACAAACCGTGGATTCCGAGGGCCGCCGCGGATTTGTTCTGACGCTGGCAACCCGCGAACAGCACATCCGCCGCGAGAAGGCTACTTCCAACATTTGCACCAACCAGGCGCTCTGCGCGCTGGCAGCCACCGTGCATCTTTGCTTGCTGGGCAAGGAAGGGCTGCGCGAGATGGCCCAGCAAAATCTTTCCAAGGCGCAGTTTGCGCTGGCCGAACTCGAGAAGATTCCCGGCGTGCGGCGCGCTTTCGATGCGCCGTTTTTCAACGAATTTACGATCGGGATGCCCCGCTCGGTAAAGCTCGTGAATGCGCAGCTCCTTCGGGACAAAATTATCGGGCCATTCGTGCTCGGAACGTCCTATCCGGAACTCACCAAGCACGCGCTGGTGTGCGTCACGGAAACGACTACCCGCGCGCAAATCGAAACGTTTGCAGCCGCGTTGCGGCACGCATTGGAGCAGCCGCTCTAGTCAGCGAATTTGTTCGCGGGGACGCGGCTCGCCGCGCCTCCGCGCTGTGAATATCGAACATGAACGACAAGATCAAAAAAGCATCGCGCCACACCAGCCAGAACGAAGGGCTGATCTTCGAGGAATCGTCGCCGGGGAAGCGCGCCTTCGAATTGCCGCCGCTCGACGTGCCCGCCGCCGATCCCGCCAAAGCGCTGGGCACGAATCACCGGCGGGAAGGCGTGGAAGGCTTTCCGGAAGTCAGCGAGATCGAAGTGCTTCGCCACTTCACGCGGCTTTCCACCTGGAACTACGCCATCGACCTGGGCATGTATCCGCTGGGCTCCTGCACCATGAAGTACAACCCGCGCGTAAACGAATTCGTGGCGCGGCTCGACGGCATCGCCACCGAGCATCCCTATCAGCCACAGGAACTTTCACAGGGCTGCCTGAAAATCCTGCGCTTGCTCGAAAAATGCCTGCTCGAAATCACGGGCATGGACACCATTACGCTTCAGCCCGCCGCCGGTGCACACGGCGAACTAACGGGCCTATTGCTTATCCGCGCTTATCTCGAGAAGCAAGGTAATCCCCGCAAGAAAGTATTGATTCCCGACTCCGCTCACGGCACAAATCCCGCGACGGCCGTGATTGCCGGCTACGAAGTCGAGAACCTCAAGTCCGAATCGCATGGGCAGATCGACGTCGACAAACTGCGCGACCTGGTGACGGATAACGTCGCCGCTCTGATGATCACCAATCCTTCGACGCTGGGAATTTTCGAACAGCGCATCCCGGAAATTGCCGAAATCCTCCACGCCAAAGGCGCCCTGCTCTACATGGACGGCGCGAACATGAACGCGCTGACCGGCGTCACGCGCCCCGGCGATCTCGGCGTCGATGTGATGCACCTCAATCTGCACAAGACGTTTTCCACGCCGCACGGCGGAGGCGGGCCCGGCGCCGGCCCCGTGGCCATGAAAAAGTTCCTGGAACCCTTCCGGCCCGTTCCGATTCTCGTGGAAAGAGAGGGTGGCCGCCTGGCTCTCGAAAGCGTGCGCCCGGATTCGATTGGCCGGGTAAAAGCCTTCAGCGGAAATTTCGGCGTGCTGGTGCGCGCGCTCGCCTACATCCTGGCATATGGCCCGGGCGTGCGGCAGGCCACCGAAGACGCCGTGCTCAATGCCAACTACATCCGCAAGCATCTCGAGGGCGCGTTCGAATTGCCCTATTCCCTGCCCTCCATGCACGAAGTGGTCTTCAGCGATGCCATTCAAAAAAGGAATGGCGTGAACACCATGGACATCGCCAAGCGCCTGATCGATTACGGCTTCCATCCCTACACAACCGCGTTTCCCCTCATCGTGCCTGGCGCTTTGATGATCGAACCGACGGAATCCGAATCGAAGGCCGAGTGCGATCTCTTTATCGATGCCATGCGCGCGATTGCGGAGGAAGCCGCAACGAACCCCGAATTGGTGAAGACCGCGCCGCACACCACGCGTGTGCGGCGCCTCGACGAAGTCGGCGCTGCCCGCAAACCCATCCTGCGCTGGAAGCCGGCTGGTCCGCGCAGCGAAGCAGCGGACTAACCGCGCGCTCCAGCGGCCTGCTTGCCGTGCCTGGCAAAAAGTGCCAGGTCATCGCCTGCCGGCGAGTTTCGCTCACGACACCCGTGGGCATGCGCGACTCCATGGTTCTTCTCTTCCCTGCTAGAATTCTCGATGATCTTTTAGCTCTTCGATTTAAGACCCTATGACACTCGCCTTTGAAGCTTGGCTCCCGAAATCCGTAATCCTTTTACGCGATTACAATCGCCACAAATTCGTATCCGATTTGATTGCGGGAGTGACCGTCGGCCTCGTCGCCCTTCCGCTGGCCATGGCCTTCGCCATCGCGTCGGGCGTTTCGCCTCAGGCCGGGCTGTACACCGCGATCGTCACTGGCTTTCTGGTTTCGGCGCTCGGAGGATCGAAAACACAGGTCGGCGGCCCCACGGGCGCCTTCGTCGTCGTGATTGCCGGAATCATTGCGAAACACGGCGTCGATGGACTGTTTATGTGCACCATCATGGCGGGTGTTCTGCTCGTGCTACTGGGCGTCACCGGCATGGGCACGGCGGTAAAATATTTCCCGCGTCCGGTAGTGATTGGCTTCACCAATGGAATCGCCATTCTCATCGCCAGCACGCAGATCCGTGATTTCTTCGGCCTGCGCATGAACCACATTCCCGGCGATTTCTTTCATCGCATGAAAGCGTATGGCGAAGCCTGGAACACCATTTCGATCCCTGCCACGGTCCTGGCAGGGGTTTCCGTGGCCGTGATGGTTTTCTGCTTAAAGTACGCCAAGCGTATCCCCGGCGCGATTCTCGTGACCTTCGGCGCAACCGCCTTCGTTACCCTGGCGCATCTGCCCGTGGAAACCATCGGCACGCGTTTCGGCGGGATACCCAGCGGCTTGCCTGCATTCGTCATGCCGCACTTCCACTACGACGTATTCCGTCAATTGTTCTCCTCCGCCTTCACCGTGGCCATCCTCGGGGCCATCGAATCTCTCATGTCCGCCGTCGTTTCCGACCGCATGAGCAACGATAAGCACAATCCCAACGTGGAACTCATTGGCCAGGGCGTGGCCAACCTCATTTCACCGCTCTTCGGCGGCCTGCCCGCCACGGGCGCCATCGCGCGCACCGCCACCAACGTCCGCGCCGGCGCAAAGACCCCGGTTGCGGGAATGATCCACGCGCTGACGCTGCTGGCCATCGTGCTCTTCGCCGCGCCCCTGGTAAAGAACGTGCCTCTGGCCGCGCTCGCCGCCATCCTCATGATCGTGGCCTATAACATGGGTGAGTGGCAGGAGATCCCGGAAATCCTGAAGCTTTCCAAAGCGGATATCGCCGTGTGGCTGCTGACCATGACGCTCACCGTGGTCACCGATCTGACCTTCGCCGTGGAAGTCGGCATGGTGCTGGCGGCGCTGACTTTTATTCGCAAGGTGTCCCGAACCACCACGGTCACCCGCGTCACTCCGGATTACGTCGAGGACAGCCGTGTGCACGTCTTACAGGGCAAGGACATTCCGAAATACGCCACGGTGTTCCGCATCCACGGACCGTTTCTTTTCGGCGCGACTGATAAATTCGCGGACATTCTTAATTCCATCGATTCGCTCCCGCCCATCGTTATCCTGCGGCTTCGCAACATGACTGCCATTGACGCCACCGGCCTGGCCGCCATCCGCGATCTCGCCGATGCCCTTCACGATTCCGGGCGCTCCCTCCTCCTGTGTGGCGCCCGCGAACAACCCGCCGCACTCATGAATCAAGCGGAATTTGAACGCCACGTAGGGGCAGAGAACATTTGCGGGAGCATTAGCGATGCTCTCGAGCGCGCTGAGGAGGTCTACCGCTCCTCTCATGCTGCTGCCAATCCCGTCGTCCGCGCCTTCTAGCGCCCTGTCATTGAAATGCTTGATACCAAAACGTGGCACTGGGAGTGCGGCGGCTTGCCGCCGCCGGTCGCCGGCACAAATCCGTCGGAACGCAGGCTCGTGATTCGCCGTGCCAGCAACGTTCGAGCCAAAGCGGGAGCAAGCTCCCGCACTCCATGAATTTACGGCAATCGTCGTCCGAGTTTCCAAAATGAATTTTCGTGGCGCCACACTATTTGGCGAAGCGCACCGAGTCCAGGATGGCTGTAAAGGTCTTGTCGTAGTCTTTGTAGGCGGTCTGCGGCGCGACACACACAAAATAAACGAGCCCTTCGGGCCGAAGAACGCTGATCACCCAATCGGTTTCCCGTCCACCGGCCGGAGAATCATTGCTGAGATAGGTCGACAGTCCAGGCTGACCGTTCAGCCGCACACGCGCCGCCTGCCGCACGACTTTCATATTGGAATTCGACTGCTGCAGGCTGCCCACTAGTTTCTCCGTGGCGCTTTCGAGAGCATTCGCGGCGCCCGAGTCTTCCTTCGTTGGCATGGTATTCACGATCAGCCCGTACGCCAGCCCGCCCGGTCCGTTGTTTCCCTGGATCACACCTCCATCCGGCGAAAAGGTCACTTCACCGCTGCTGCTGTCCATGTATTTCTTCCAATTGTCGGGATACTTCAAGGTGTACGCTTTGGCCTGATAGGTCGCGAAATTCCCGGAAGGCGCCGCCGGGGGCGCACCGCCCGCGGCTACACCACCCGCCATCGAGGAGCCGGTCTTCACCACCGGCAATCCCAGCACTTCCCGTTTGATGGCTTCAAATTCCGGGGAGTCCCGTTTCGCGCTGGCCGGTGGCCCGCCGAGCTTATCCACCTCTTCTTCCACGCGCGCAAGACGATTGTCGGGGTTAGGATGATCGGAAAAGAATTGCGGCGGATTCTTGCCCTTGGTCTCCGCCTCCAGCTTCTCGAAAAACTGGGCCATTGCGCGCGGGTCGTAACCCGTATCGTAGAGCACCTGCGTGCCCATCACGTCCGCTTGTGTCTCCGCGGATCGCGAATAATGAAGCAAGAGCGACCCTGCACCGAACGCCACGCCCTGCGACAGCACCGCGCCACCCAGGCTGCCGCCAAACAGCCCGCCAAAAATGCTCGCCGCACCCTGCGCCAGAGCGGACTTGGAGGCCTGCGCCGTTCCATGGCGCAGCGCCACATGCGAGAGCTCATGCGCCATCACGCCCGCGAGCTGCGATTCATTGTCGGCGGCTTCGATCACGCCCCGATTGATGAACATGTACCCGCCAGGCAGAGCGAAGGCATTGACGGCCTTGTCGTTGACGCAATGAAATTCGAAGGGATACTGCACTCCACCGGTCGGCAGCTTGGATGCCAGCTTCAACCCCAGTTGCGTCAGGTACGCATCTACTTTGGCGTCGTTACAGAGAGGGAGCTGCTTCTCCGCCTGCCGGGCGAATTGCTGGCCCTCCTTGATATCCGTGTCCGGCGAATAGAGGTTCCAGGGCGGCTTCAATTGCGTGCGTTGTGCGAATGCCCCGGGTGCCAGAAGAAGGCATAGAATGCTCCACAAAGAGAATGATCGCACGGCCCTGCGGCTCAGCTTCTGTGCAGGATCAGGACGGAAGGCTCTTTCCTGTGTTCCGGGTTTCATGCCAGCCTCCAACATTGGTGCGCTTCGCGGCCGGCAAGCAGATGGAGCGGTTGCTCGGTTGCGTGCAAGAACCAGCCTTGCTGTTTGAACGGCCGTCAAATGGCAAGACTTCCGCTCTTCAGCATTATTTTACACCGGGCAGCCAGCAAAAGAAAAAGCCCGGGCAGTGTTTGCCCGGGCCAGATCGGAGAGAGAAGAGAAACTTTGTCTAGCGCGCCATGCGTGGCATCGGTTCCGGCGCGGGCGCCACGGTCAGCGCTTCCACGGATTTGCCACTGCGCGCTTGCGTCGCGCGCGCGATGACCGGAGGCTCCGGACGGCGCACCGGCATGGCCAGGTTCTCGCCTTCACGAACGAAAGTCAGGCGGTCCTGTTCCTTGTTCCAATCGATGCACACCAGGTCGCCCAAGTGCACTTGTTCGGTGGCCAGCAGGTTTGCCAGCGGATAAACCACATGGCGCTCGATCGCCCGCTTCAGGTGCCGTGCGCCATAACGTGTATCGGTTCCTTCTTGCAGCAGAAAATCGCGCCCGGAGTCCGTCACCCGGAACAGGAATTGCCCCTTGGCCGTCTCCAGAACACGCTGTTGCACCTGCCCCAGCTCGATCTCCAGAACATCTTCGAGCTGCTCGCGCTGCAGCGGATGAAACACCACCACTTTGTCCAGCCGGTTCATGAACTCGGGGGAGAATTTTCGCCGCGCGGCTTCCACGGCGGTCCGCTCCACCTTTTCGTTCAGGCCCGTGACCGGCTTGTCCTGCGGCTGGATGAAACCCATTCCACCTTGCATCATCTCCGAGATTTCGCCGCCGCCCAGGTTCGACGTCAGAAAGATCACCGTTTGCGAAAGATCCACGCGCCGGTTATCGCCCAGCGTTAGCGTCGCCTTATCCAGTATCCCGAGCAGCAGTTGCCACAACGCGTCCGAGGCTTTTTCGATTTCGTCGAGCAACAGAAAGCTTAGCTTAAGGTCATCACGGTGGCTCTTCGACAACTCCTCCTGGGTGATCAGCGGATGTGTTTCGCGATGGCCCAGATAGCCCGGAGGCGAGCCAATCAACTTGGCGATTTCATGCGAATGCTGGAATTCAGCACAGTCCACCTTGATCATGGCACGCGGATCGCCGAATAGAATCTCCGCGGCCGCTTCCACGATACGCGTCTTTCCCGAGCCCGTCGGGCCCAGGAACAGCAGGTTTCCGACTGGGCGCCCGGGAGAATTCAATCCCGCGCGGAACACCTGGTACATGTCCACCAGCGCCTGCACCCCTTCTGACTGCCCTACAATTTTGGCTCTCAAAGAGCTCTCAAAATCGCTCGTGTCCGTGCTGCGGATTGTAGGATCGAGTTGCTGTCGAACGGCGGCTCTCATTTCCTCAGTCCTGCTTTCTTTGCGCCCAGCACTCCAAGACGCGCCGTGCGTCTCACGGACGCGCTGGACGGAGATACTGCATGGGGAATGCCAATTCCCATTAGCACCGTGAATTCTGAAAAGCTTTGTAAACTCAACAACATACGACTGTTGCAATTCAGGAAACTGTCTCACGGGCGGAGAGACTGTTTCATCCCCGTGCAATGTGAGAGAGCCGAAACACTTTGTGTCAGTGCCCGGGCGACAAAAAGGGGCGT
>JAYVMO010000148.1:0-12538 GCA_043758915.1 Acidobacteriota bacterium
TTGCTGCGGCGTGAAGCGCTCCTGGCGCTGACTGTGCGCGCACTGGAAATCGTTTCCGCCGGACCTGCGCCTTTCGGCAAATCCAAGCCGCGGCCCATGTTTCGCAAAGATGCCGCCACATTTCGGCGCAAATTCCTGACCGCGCTGGCGCGCCAGCAGAAGTGGACCGCAGGCGACGCGCTCGACTTTCAAGCCGATTTGCAAATGTATGAGGATGTGCTGGCGCGGAACACTCCCGCCCGCCGCAGCCGCAAGCCGTTTGAAGCGGCAAATCACCCGTTCGTGGACCGCTGTGCCTTCCTCTTGGATTCTTCCTTCATGGAAAAGGCGCGCCTGGCCGCCAGCCGCGCGCTTGCGGACCTGGAAGACCTGGCCTCGCGGATGGCGATGCCGGCTCTCGAATCTCGCAGCGCGGCGCGCCTGCCCACCCGCCGATAGACCAACCAAACTCTCAGAGATCCAGGACAGCCGTTCGGAAGATGGAAATTCCAGATACCGCCATTCTGAATCCACAGGGTGCGCCCATTCGCAGCTCTATTTTTCGAGAGCTTCGCCGGAAAAGACCGGCTGACCGGCGAGCGCCGCATGGAAGCCATATGCCGCCAGCGCCGCGATGGCCAGAATTCCCGCCAACGCCGCACTGGCGTACCACTGCGACAGATGGGAGGTCACCGGAAACACGCTCAAAATATTCTGGACCACCAACCCAACGACAAGTGTAAGGAGCCCAAATCTTCTGAGAACCACATAAAGGGAGAACCAGATAATTGCCGAGGCCACAAAGGTCACGATGGCATAGTCTCCACCGGTGTTGGTAATGGCGCCAAGAAACACCACCACCATCCCCGCAATCCAGTCTTTCTTGACCACCAGCCGCACCAGGAAGAACAAGAAGAAAATCAGCAGCGAGTAGAGAACAAAGACCCACGTAAATTGCAGGACCAAGCCCATCGCTTGGCGCACTCCGAGCAGCGATGGCGCCGCGAGAATGCCCGGATAAGGAGGGAGCTTCCCCATCAAGGGCAGCACAAAATTGTCGGCGCTTTCGAAAAGCGTGAGCAGCACACCGAAAACGCACCCAATCAAAAGGTCGCGCCCCACCAGGGGATCGCGAAGCTGTCCTCCAATGAGCCTCGTCCAAGTTATGATTGTGTGCGGGTCCCTGCGGCGTACGAAGGGCTCGAGTGCAAAATACAACAGGCGCGCCAGCGAGGAAGTCAAGAACGCCCAGCTTAGCGCGGGGATGAGCACCTCGAACTCCGCCGGAGAGGCGAGATGGTGCGCCCGCAGCAGCCACATGCCGAGAAAGGCCAGCAATATAAAATTTGCCAGCCGGGAAGCTCCCCGCATGTCGCCGCGGTTCAGCTTTTGGTTACGCCGCACCACAAAAACACTGGCGCCCAGCAGCCCCAGGAAAAGCATCACGAGCGTCAAGACGGCGAGCCGTTCGTGCGTCGTGGGAGTGAAAGGCGTGTCACGATCCGGCGTATTCCACGGATAGATCACTTCAAAATATACAGGTTTGCCGCGATTGGATGCCGTCTCGATGCGCTCGGGTATGTCCGCGCGGCCCGGAACTGCACCAATCCAGGCGGCGCGAGAATCGCCCCAGGCGAGCGGAGTCCATTCCGGCTCCGCGCTGTGATAGGCCGCCGAATCCAGCCCGGCTGCGGAAAACAACGCCGGCCAATCCGGCGCCGGCGGATTTTTTGCCGGCGCATCCTGCTGCGGTGGAACGGACATGAAGTAAAGTAGTCGGCCGCGCATGTCCAGAGTGACGGAAACCATCCCGGTAACGTCCACCGGCGGATCGAAGGTCGTCACTTCGCCCGAGCCCCCCGAGGAGAAAAATCTTTGCGGCTTCAGTTCCCGCGGGCTCTGCCGGTACCAGAAAACCATCGCGGCTGGGCGGTCGTTCTTCAAGACTTTCCAGCGTTCAAGCGTCTTGTCATGCGACTGGATATACCCCAGGTAGTCGTCTTGAGCTTCGAACCCGAAGGCGGAGTCCACAGGGGGTGTGGTAAAGCCTAATTGCCGGACGATCTCTTTCGCGCGCGCGGCCAGCACTTCAGGTGGATTTTCCAGAGGCGTCAGATTGTTCAGTTTGTAGCGGTCGGCGGCAAACAGATACGTAACCAAGCCGATGAAAACGAGCGCGAGGAGCGTCAATGCCTTTCGCGGGCGCATTCCCTCGGTCGCTCCGGAGGCCGCCACCATTTCCGGCGAGGGCGTCTCCCCCGCCGCCAGCGCCGCAGCCAGCGGATCGCCACCGGGCAATGCCGCAGCCACCTGCAATGCCGAAACCGGCCGCTGCGCCGGATCTTTTTCCAAACAGCGGAGGATTACCCGCTCGATCAGCGGATCGAGATCGCGCACCAGTGTGGAAGGATTCGTCAGCGTTCCTTCTTCTCGCTTCTTCATCAACTCGGGAAGCGTCGTGGCTTCGAACGCGCGCTTGCCCGTAAGAATCTCGTAGAGCACCAGCCCCAAAGAATACAAATCGCTCTTCGCCGTGACTTCTTTACCCGCGAGTTGTTCCGGCGCCATGTACGCCGGCGTCCCGGCGCGTATTTCCGCGCCCTGAATGTTTGCCGCGATGCCTGCCAGACCAAAGTCCGTGATGCGAATTTTTCCCGAGCCGTCCAGCATCACGTTCGCGGGCTTCAGGTCGCGGTGAATGACACCGCGATCGTGCGCCGCCGCCAGCCCCGCGCAGATTTGCCGCGCGATTTCCGTCGCTTTGTCCGGCGAAAGCCTCCCGATTCGGCGCACCACCGAAGCGAGGTCTTCGCCGTCCACATACTCCATCGTGAGGTACGGAGCGCCCTCCACATCGCCGATATCGAATACCCGGCAGACATTCGGATGCGAAACCTGCCGCGCGATGCGCACTTCGGAATGAAATCGTGCCAGCGCCGCGGCATCCTGCGAAAGGCTATCTGGAAGAAACTTGAGCGCCACCACCTGGCCAAGCCTCAGGTCTTCCGCGCGGTACACCTCTCCCATGCCGCCGCGCCCCGCCAGCGCAACTACGCGATAACGCTCCGCGATGATTTGGCCGGGGGCAAATCGCCCGCCGCTGATGAGATCGGTGCTGGTCAATAGGACGCCGCTGGAGGAAGGCGTGCGCGGGCCGCGTTGCGAGGGCTCGGACGGAGGCGTCGGCGTAGCAATCGTCTCTTGCTCGAAAGCATGCTCATCGCCAACGAGCGTCGCCGCGGTATTCACATCCAGAGGCTCTCCACACGAGGAGCAGAACTTGCCCGAGGGAGAAACTTTTGCGCCGCAGGAGGAACAGAACATGGGAAGGCGGGATTCTATCATCCCGCGGGGACGCTTCGCGAGCTTGCGACAAAGGGGCCAGGGCCTACGGCGAGATGCGCTCGACTTGCACCGCCGTGCCGTACGCCAGCACCTCGGTCACGCCCTGCATCACTTCCGTCGCGTCATAGCGCATGGCGATCACCGCGTTTGCTCCATGATCGGCAGCGTGTTGCAACAGCAGTTCGAACGCCTCCTCGCGCGTCTTCTCGCAAAGATTCGTCAGAATCGTAATGTTCCCGCCCACGATCGTTTGCAGCGCCGCGCCCAGACTCCCAATCACGCTTCGCGACCTGACGATAATTCCGCGCACGATTCCGCAATTCCGAACGATTCGATACCCCGGCAGCTCGTTGGCCGACGTCACCATTCCCGCATCCACTCTTCCCATGCTCATCCTCTCCTTCGTTCCGGCGTTTACCGGTGCGATTCTACCCGTTCACGCCGCCCTCCGCGAGCGCTCTGCATCTGCTACCCTGAATCCACGTGGAGACACTTTTTTATTTCCTGGCTATCCTGCAGATTCTTCTCGGTCTCTACCTGATCGGGCAGGGCGTGCAATGGCTCGGCTATACGCGCCGGCGCATCTACCACGACCCGGGCTTCTATGCGCCGAGAATCGCACTGCTTTGTCCCTGTAAGGGCGTCGAACCGGGTCTCGAACGCAATCTCGTCTCGCTCACCGAAATGGATCATCAGAATTACGAAGTCTTCTTCATCCTGGCCTCGGATTCCGATCCGGCTTACAGCATCGTGAAGCGCGTCGCGGCGCAATCCAAACCCAAGGCGCATGTGCTCATCGCGGGAAAGCCCGAAGTCTGCGGCGAAAAAGTGAACAACCTGCGCGTGGCCATCGAGCAATTGCCTCCCGAGTTCGATGTGCTGGTCTTTGCGGACTCCGATGGCCGTCCCGCCAAGTCCTGGCTGCATCACCTCGCCGCGCCGCTCAACGATTCGCGCATCGGCGCAACCACCACCATGCGCTGGTTCATTCCCAATCGCGGCAACTTGCCGACCGCTCTACTGGCTGCCTGGAACGCGCCCGTCGTCACCATGCTCAGCGAGAAGGGCCGCAACTTCTGCTGGGGCGGCGGCACCGCCATTCGCCGCAGCGTCTTCGACCAGGTGGGCGTAGCCGACGAATGGAAAAATTCCGTAAGCGATGATTGCTCCATGACCCGCGCTCTCGAACGCGCCGGCCGCAAAATCGTGTTTCTCCCCGAATGCCTAACCCTGTCCTACATCGAGACGGACTTCAAAGGCCTCCTTGAATTCACCAACCGCCAGATCCTCATCACTCACGTCTATGCGGAAAAAATCTGGGGCGCCGCGGCTGCCACCCATCTGCTTTATTGCGCGACACTCGTCCTGGGCGCTGCTCTGATTCTGGGCGATGTCTTCCAATCCCGCCCAGCTTTCCACCTCGAAGCATTGACCCTTCTCCCCATCCTGCTCTCCGCCATCCGTGGCGGTCTGCGCCTCAGCGGCGTCATCGAGGTGTTGCCCTCCTCGCGCGCTCAAATCATGGGCCAGGCCTGGATCTACATCGTCCTGCCGGTCTTTATCCCCTTTCTCTACCTCGCAAACTTTGTCAACTCGCTCATTACTCGCAAGACCCGCTGGCGCGGCGTCGTCTACGAGTTAAATTCCCCGCAACAGACCCGCATTCTTTCTTACTGACTGCTTGGAATCACCGGTCGCTGTGTCCTACGCGGCAAGCTTTTCCACAGCCCATCTGCTCCACTTCACCCTGTAACACACGATTTATAGTTTTGCGGGAATAACGTAACCAATCCGCAGTTGTGAACGATCCTAGGTGAAATTGGCCTTGGCTCCGAATGAACGCACCTGCATCACCCCAGCCCGCTCCACTAGTTCGCTGGCCACTCTGGAACTCTATCTCTTTCGGTGGATCTCCGTCCCGGAGCGCGCAGCGGGGCTGCATGGAAAAATTTCGCTCGGCGTGCAATTCCTACAGGCAAATAGCCGGGTAGAAACACCTACAGTTCGCGTAACTGCCATATTTCTGAGCGAGTTGTAAATTGTTCTAAACGGCAGGAAATTTGCAGTACTGAAACCGTTCGGTGTTTTGTCGAATCCGAGCGAACTGGCAGGAAGCTCCTTCTGGTGGCTCGGCGCTGCTGCACAAGACGTTCAGCCACCGGGTTCTCAGCCATCGGGATTTCAGCCCTCTCTTTTGGCTTCTTAGCTGACCGCTTGCCGACGCACTGATTTACGTCTCTCTTTGGGGCGATCTTCAAAAATTCATAGTGGGCTTCGGTTCCGTCGCGAGGCTGCATTGGAGGGATGCACGTGAAGGTAATCCGCAGAAACGATCATCCGCAACAGCTCGCCAATTCCCGCCCGGCTCCTTTCCGCGATCAATTTTTCTTCTACGAAAAAAATACTGGCGTCTCGCATTTTCATGTGGACGCCACACCCGACGGCAGTTTTCCGGTAGACCAGGCCGCCGGTCTTCTCGCCATGCATTGCATGGTCCGTGGCCAGTCTCCCAGCGACTACGTCGTGATGATCCAGGCCGACCATTCCAGCATCGAAGGCCTCACCGAAAGAGCGGAAAAACTCCTGCAAGTCGGTCATTCCGCCGGCAGTACCGTCAAACTCACGCGGCGTGAGGAAGAAGTGCTCGCTGGCGTCATTCGCAGCCTGGCCAACAAGGAAATTGCCGCCTCTCTGAATCTCTCCGAGCGCACCGTGAAATTCCACGTTTCCTCGCTTCTTGCAAAATTCCGTGTGCGCGGCCGTATGGAATTGGTGCGCGAAACCTCGCGTCATGCCGGCGCATCCATGCTCGTCTCCGCTCCCGTCGCGACCCGCGAAGCACGCTCCTTTCCGCAATTTGCCCCCCGTGCATTCAACGCCTCGCAGCGCAGCGCTCAGATCGTGCCCCTCCCCAGGCGCCCGATGATGGCCTGAGCCGCTTCCATAAGCATCCTGTCCGGAAAATAAACGGCCTGCCGTTCAAAGGAACGGCAGGCCGTTTGACTTCTGAACGCAATCTGCTGCGTTTACTTCTTCGCTGCGGCGTACAGAGAAGCGGCCTTGTCCCAATCGACCACGCTCCACCACGCCTTGATGTAGTCGGCGCGCACGTTCTGGTATTTCAGGTAGTAAGCGTGCTCCCACACGTCCAGCCCCAGCACCGCCTTACCGCCCAGCAAGTACGGTGTGTCCTGGTTCGGCGTCGAGTCGATCACCAGCTTGCCATCCTTCACCAGCAGCCACGCCCACCCGGAGCCAAAGCGTCCGGTACCCGCTGCGGCAAACTTGGCCTGAAACTCCGCGAACGATCCGAAAGCCGCCGTGATCGCCGTTCCTAGATCGCCCTT
The DNA here is from genome assembly GCA_043758915.1 of Acidobacteriota bacterium. Lineage (GTDB taxonomy): Bacteria > Acidobacteriota > Terriglobia > Acidiferrales > UBA7541 > Acidiferrum. Next base: position 6,672 of record JAYVMO010000148.1, read on the forward strand.
AGGCTCTCCACCGCCGCCCTTCTTCATTAGTGTCCAGAAGAGCGAGTGATTCCAGTGGCCTCCGCCGTTGTTGCGAACCGCCGTGCGGATATTTTCGGGAACCGCATCGAGTCCTTTCATCAGCTCGTCGATGGACTTCGCCTGCAAATCGGCATGGCCCTCCAGCGCCTTGTTCACGTTGGTCACGTAGGCGCCGTGGTGCTTGTCGTGATGGATTTCCATCGTCTTGGCGTCAATGTACGGCTCAAGTGCGTCAAACGAATACCCCAAAGGGGGCACGGTAAATGCCATGGGTTTTTCCTCCGAATTGAGATTTGAATCCCCTCTTGAATCCCTCGTTGCGCCGGCCCGCAAAAACCCCGGAGCGCCCTTCCCTGCCTCGAGCAATCCGGCGCCGACAATCCCGGTATTCACTAGAAACTTGCGGCGGTCCAAGTGGAACTCCTGCGACGTGGTGGGCGAGCCGGCTTGCGTGGTGAATTATACAGCTATCCCGCGCATCGCGGTATTGCCATCGCCGCAGGCTACTCGATGAGTCTCCGCGAACCGCTTGTCTTGCCCTCTCCTTGGATGCGCGAAAGCGCCCAACGGGCAGATTCCGCAATCACCGCCTCTTGCGACTCCGCCAAGCTCTCCAGCAACTTGCTGACCCGCTGGTGTGCCTCCGTGCCTCTCCGAACATCGGAATTTCCCAAGGCGATGCACGCGTTGCGCACCAGCCCTCGCCATTTCGTCCGCTTCACGGGGCTGCCGCGAAACACTTCGCGAAACTCTTCCTCACTCATCGCCGCCAGCCACTCCAGACTGGGCAAGAACAGCGACTCTTCCCGCCCTTCGTCGCCGTCTCCGTCGGATGAACTTGTCTGGCTGGGAAAAGTGCGCGCCCCAAACTCCTCCATCCGCGTAACCGGCGCTTTCCGGTTCCACGGGCAGACATCCTGGCAAATATCGCAGCCGAACACGTGGCGTCCCATCGGCTCGCGAAACTCTTCGGGAATGCTCCCTCGCAGCTCGATCGTCAGATATGAAATGCACCGCCGCGCGTCCATCACGTACGGCTCGACCAGCGCTCCCGTCGGACACGCATCGATACATCGCCGGCAATTCCCGCACAAGTTCGGCGGCGCCATCGCGCTCGTCGCCAGCGACGGCTGCAATTCCAGCGTGGTCAGTATCACGCCCAAAAAGAAGTACGACCCCATCTCCTGGTTGAGCAGCAGCGTATTCTTTCCCACCCAGCCCAAGCCCGCATGCTTGGCCAGCACGCGCTCGTCTACCGGCCCGGTATCGGCGTAGGCCCGCGCCTCAAACGGCTCGGGAAATCGCTGCTTGAGCTCCCGCGCCAGTGCATTCAGCTTTTCCCGTAGCACTTCATGATAATCCCGCCCCCAGGCGTATCTGGAAATCCATCCGCGCGGCTCGCCGTTCTCCTCTTGCGAGGACGCCTCCGTGGAACGCGGTTTTTCCGTGTTGTAATTCAGCGCGCAAACAATCACGCTCCGTAATCCAGGAAGAACGCTTCGCGCATCGCTCCTTCGCGGGTCGGCCAGATATTTCATCTCTCCCGCATAGCCGCGCTCCAGCCATTCCTCGATGCGCGTCAGCTCGGGAAATCTCTCCGCGCGCACAACGCCGCACAGATCGAACCCGAGCGCCTTCGCGCGTTCGGCAATCCACGCGTTGTCCTGAACATTTTCCACTCTTGCGATTGTGCCCCAGCAAGGAGTTTCGCGCGAGCCGGTCTGGCTTGTGGGGCAAATCTCAACTAGCGCCCTGTCCTCCAAAATATCTGAAACAATAAGCTAGCAGTTGGAGTGCGGCGGCTTGCCGCCGCGGAACTACTGGAAACTCTTCAGCGCCGTGCCCTCGTCCGAGAACACTTCGAACACCGTGTACAGCCTCGTGAGTTGCAGGAGATCCTTCACCTTCTTCGTCAGGTGCAACAGCTTCAGTTCTCCCCCGCGGCTCCTCACCGCCGTAAAACCGCTCACCAGCTCGCCGATCCCCGCGCTGTCGATGTAGTCCACGTCCGCCAGATTCATGAGGATGCGCATGCGCTCCTCGTCCAGCAGTCCGCGAATCGTCTTTCTCAGCAGCGCGCTCCCGTCTCCCAGCGTGATCTTTCCGCCGAAATCCACGACCGTTACCGGCCCGGCGTCGCGCTGTGTCGCATGCAACGACATCTCTCCCCCTACGCTTCCTGATGCGGCGTGGCGCTCTTGCCGCTCTGCCCATTACGTGATGACGTGTCCGGCGCAGGCAGCTTCTTCGACATGACAATCTCTGCTCCGCCCGTTGGTCCCAGCACCACCTCAAATTCATCCATGAACGAGCGCATCAAGAATATCCCGCGCCCCGACGTCCTCAGCAAATTCTCTTCCGCCAGCGGATCCGGCACGTCGGCCAGCCGAAATCCTTTCCCCTCATCGATCACGTGGATAATCATCTTGTCGCTCGTAAGATCCACCGCCAGGTGAATCTTTTTCTCCGGGCGTTCCTCGTTGCCGTAGTGAAACGCGTTGATTACGCCCTCTCGCACGCTCATTCCAATGCGGTAGCAGTCGTCTTCCCCGAACCCCGCCGCCTCCGCCACCCGCAGACACATCTCTTCCGCGAGATTGACGCTATCCACCTGCGTCTCCAGCGTGATTTCCAGGTGCTTGGAGTCTAGCGCCATAGAAGGCGTTGCCGCCGCCCAATTAGCCCCTACATTGGGAACTTAATGGGTAACATAGCGGCGGAAACGGAGTCAATGGAGCAACACGGCTAGCCCGTTCACTGGCCGGACACTACCTGTGGGGGAATGAACTTGCTCCCGTGATTTCCGCGTTTCGCGAGGAAGCGAGCTCCCAATTGGCGATGAAGCCCAGCTAAGAAAATTGCCTTCTGGAACATCGCATCGCGGACTCAGGCCCAATACGATCGATCCAACGTCCGGTACTGAATCGCTTCGCTCAAATGCCGCGGTTCGATGCCCTCCGCCGCGTCCAGGTCCGCAATCGTTCGCGCCACTTTCAGGATGCGGTCGTGCGCGCGCGCCGAAAGTCCCAGCCGCGTAATGGCATTCTCCAGCAGTTTCTCGCCGTCCGCGGTGATGGCGCAGTGCTTGCGAATCATTTTCGGCATCATCTGCGCGTTCGAATACGTTTTCTTTTCCCCGCGATACCGTTCCAGTTGCCGGTCCCGCGCCGCGATCACCCGCTGCCGCACCGCCGCCGAATCCTCCGACGAAGACGGCGCCCGCAGCTCCTTGTACTTCACCGCCGGCACTTCGATATGAATATCGATGCGGTCCAGCAGCGGCCCCGATATTTTCGACACGTACCGCTGAATCATCGGCGGCGTGCAGTGGCACTCCCGCGTGGGGTCGCCAAAATAGCCGCACGGACACGGATTCATCGCCGCCGCCAGCATGAATCGCGCGGGAAACGTCACCGACACCGCCGCCCGCGAAATGGTTACCGCTCCGTCTTCCAACGGCTGCCGCATCACCTCCAGCACGTTCCGCTGAAACTCCGGCAGCTCATCCAGGAACAACACGCCGTTGTGCCCCAGCGAAACCTCTCCCGGCCGCGGCACCGCTCCCCCGCCGATCAACCCCGCATCACTAATCGTATGGTGCGGCGAACGGTACGGCCGCGTCCCCACCAGCCCCCGGCTATCTTCCAGTACGCCCGCCACGCTGTGAATCCGCGTCGTCTCAATGGCTTCCTCCAGCGACATCGGCGGCATAATCGTCGGTATCCGTTTCGCCAGCATGGTCTTCCCCGCGCCCGGCGGCCCGATGAACAAAATGTTGTGCCCGCCCGCGCACGCCACTTCCAACGCGCGCTTCGCCGCCTGTTGCCCGTGTACGTCGCGCAAGTCCACCGCATATTGCGCCGCTTCCGAGAGCATCTGCCGCGCATCCACTTTCACCGGCGCGTACGACTCCGGCGAATTCACCAAATTCACCGCATCCGGTAGTGACTTAACCGCGAACACCTCCACGCCTTCCACCACCGCGGCCTCCCGCGCATTGGCTTCCGGCACGGCAATCGCCTTCAACCCAAACTCCCGCGCCGCCAGCGCTGCCGATAGCGCCCCGCGCACCGAACGCACGCTGCCATCCAGCGACAGCTCCCCGAGGAACATCATCTTGTCCAGCGATTTTCCGAAGAATTGTCCCTGACATCCCGCCAGCCCCAGCGCCATCGGCAAGTCGAACGCCGAACCTTCCTTGCGCACATCCGCCGGCGCCAGATTGATCGTCACGCCCTGCCCATGCGGAAATTCATATCCGCAATTTCTCAGCGCCGATTTAATCCGCTCCCGGCTCTCCTTCACCGCGTTGTCCGGCAGTCCCACCACATTGAAGTCCTGCATCCGCGCCGAACCCACGTCCACTTCCACCTCCACAAGGTAGGCGTCAATCCCGTACACCGAAGCGCTAAGCGTCTTGAATAGCATGGCAGTTACACAGAACCCGGCTCCGCAGAGCCGTCGAGGGAAGCGGTAATCTCCGAGCGCAGCATAAATCAATCAGCTACGATACGCCAGCGATACTCGCCGCAGGAACTGCTTCTCCGCGGCCTGCACGGCGTCAGCTATCTCGACAACACCAAATCCAATACCGAAAAAAAGCAAACCGGCGATGTCCTCATCACCTCACAAGCCGACAGCGCCTACATCAACACCCAGAATGCCTTCGAACTGCTCGACCCCGCACTCCATCGCTCCATCCGCGTCGCCAAACAGAATTCCAGCACCACAGTAATCTGGAATCCCTGGGAGCAGGCCGCCCACGCCATGTCCGATTTCGCCGACCACGAATGGCAACAAATGCTGTGCGCCGAAGCCGCCAACATCCTGCAAAACGCCGTCGATCTTTCTCCCGGTAAAGATCACACCATAACGGTGACCATGACCGTCAACCCTCTCTAACGCACCGCCTATATCCGCGAAGGAATTTTAACCGTCGTACTCGTCCAAATGTGTAACTTCTCCTCACGCCCGCTGAGTGGACGGCCTTGAGACCCCTCCGTGCGCTAGTATATGTTCCAGAGTTACGACTTCGCCGGTCAACTCAACCCCACAACCTAAACAGGTTCTTGTTGCCATACCTGTCTTCCACCGATGGCCACTCTTTTCCAAAACCGCCTCTGGCGAAATAAAAGCGAATTGTGCTATTGTTTGAGCATGGCGTCATACACGATTGTCTCCCCGTCAGTACGCATGGCCGACGAACGAAACTTCCACGTTGCGGAAAACAGGGCATGGGTGTCCCGCATCATTGAGGAAGGCACCGGGCGAACTGTGGGCATCGAACTGAAGGTGTGGTTTGGCCCTTTTGCGGATTCCCCGCCCGGTTATTTTACCGGCGATGACGGCGGCAGCTTTCGACATGCGACACAAACGTTTGGAACAAACGGTATTCTATATATTGAGTTGAATGAAACTGAAGTCAACGAAGGAAGGGTGGCCACATTGCGACAGGTGCTTGCAACGTGGCAGGCTGCATCGGGTCACAGTGAGAGAAGGCTCGTAGTCCGCAACACTTGCAAAGGGTTAACAGAACTGCTCAAATCCCTTTCACAAACCCCAATCCTGCCCCGCCTGCAAGATGTGGGAAGGATTCAAGAGCAGTCGCAATCAGCGCCAGATGACACCTTGCACATAGTTGAAGAGGAACTGGCGGCGCTGGAACGCCGTCTACTTGCCGCTGAGGCGCAAGACGGCGAGAAAATCCACAGGTAGGACTTGATGACGGTATTTCCGGATTGCACCTGATAGCGCGCGCGTGTACAAGAGTAAGGCAGACAGAGATGGCAACCGCTCTTAATCTATTCCCGCTCCCCAAGAAAACCCAGCCAGCTTCAGAAGAAAAA
>JAYVMO010000149.1:0-5213 GCA_043758915.1 Acidobacteriota bacterium
AGTGGCGAAGGCGGGGAACGGACTCGGAGACCATGACGGAGGCGCGCAATACCCACGGTATCCGGCCGTATCTTGCTCTGGCTGCGGGCATCTTGTGCATTGCGTGGTCGGCGATCTTCGTGCGCTGGACGGATATGCCCGGACCGGCTACGGCGTATAGCAGGAGGGCCGGGCGGCAACGCTCACTAAAGTATTCCATATTTTCCCGGTCGCGCGCTGCACTTGATCCCAGGGAAAAACCCTGTCGCCAAGGAAAGAACGTGGCCGGCAATCGCTTTGGCATGATGGGCCCAGCCAGATGTATCATGCGAGCGGTAAATCCATCATGAGCGCATCCCTCAACGAACAAACGGCACTAATCACCGGCGCAGGAAGCGCCGAAGGAATCGGCTTCGCGATTGCCCGCAGGCTGCAGGCTGCTTGTGGACGTGTGGCCATCACTTCAACGACCGAGCGCATTCACGCACGGGCGCGCGAACTGGACGCCTCGGGAACTCGCGTTCTCTCTTACATCGCGGATTTGACCAATGAAACCGAAGCGCAGCGGCTGGTCGAGTCCGTTCTGGAACGAACCGGGCGCATCGACATCCTCGTGAACAACGCGGGAATGGCGCAAACCGGGCGGCCGTCGCAGAGCCGGACGCTGCAGGAATCGACTTACTCCGAGTGGCAGAACCAGATTGCCATTACCCTGCACACGGCATTTCTAATGACGCGGGCCGTCCTGCCGCACATGTCCAAGAGAAAATACGGACGCATCGTAAACATCACCTCCGTGACCGGCCCAATGGTCAGCAATCCGGGCTCCGCGGCTTACGGCGCAGCCAAGGGTGCGATGGACGGCATGATGCGCGCGGTCGCTCTGGAAACAGCCCTGGACAGCATCACCATCAACGGCGTCGCCCCCGGCTGGATCGAAACGGCTTCTTCGACCGAAGTCGAGCGGCTTGCGGCTCGCCGTGCACCCTTGGGCCGCGCGGGTACCCCGGATGAAGTCGCTGCCGCGGTCTGCTTTCTGGCCTCGCCCGAAGCCTCCTACATTACCGGCCAGGTGCTGGTCGTCGATGGGGGAAACATTCTCCAGGAAAACAAGACGCCTTGATCCTTGAGAAACGGAAGTAGACCCTTCCACTCTCTTGGAAAGGGGCGGTTCTTCAAACGACTGGGAATTTTGCGGGAAGGGGTTGGAGAACTACGGCCGATCTGGGCTTTCTAGGGCTTCCTTGACCACGATCGTGGTAATTATTGCGGCACCAGCTCCAGCAAGTAGCGTGAAGTGGGAGCTGCCCGCCGCTATAGGCACGCTCATACCTTTGCGCTCGATGGCTGCACAAGAAGCGTGATTGTGGCCCCGATGAAATTCCGCATCATCGGGCGAGATCCCCGGCACACGGATGTCAAGTACGGAGAATTCCGGCCGGACATCGTAGGAATGCGCTTCCTCGATGGTCTTGGTTTCACGTCCCACCGTCGCTTCCAACTTTCCGTGCTCAGCACTGATTTGCACGTCGCAGTCGGAATTCAGCGTAATTTGCCCCAGGATGGGCCTGTCGCTCGTGGGCACGATGCGGATATCGGAGGCAAACACCCGAAAGCCCTCGGAAGCGCTATTGTTGGAGACCATGATGCTTCCGTGACGCAATTCCGCCACAGCACCGTTCGCGGTTGAAAACAAAGCTACTTGCGTATCGCCCAGAAGTTGAAACCGGGTTTGACCGATGCGCACCTGGGCATGGCCTTCGGAGTCCGTACTGAGCACGTCGCCGGAAAAAATCGAAGCGCCTGCAGTCACTTGGCCGCTTCCCAAATGAGCTCTTTCCGCCTCCAGCACCACCCCACCGGATTGGCCCTGAGCCGGATAGAGCGGCGACACGGACAAAAGAGCGGCCAACAAGCTGGCCATCAGGCACCGCGATATCCACCACATATCTTCCTCTTTCCCAAGCCTTACAAGGAATTAGAGCCCTAGAGAGAAGAATAGGAGTCGGTTAAACCTAGCACTAGAACTATGTAGTGCGGCTGTGTACAAGCTGCAATTGACCCTTTCGCACTAGCCGCACTGAGCTTGAAGAGCTGCCCGAATAAATCCTCCGGGAAACTCACTGGCCCGAATTGCGTTGACGATCGAGCGTGCTCACAGTAACGGGAAAGGAGGAGGCAGTTCTATCGGAGAGGGATGTTCAAACTGGATTGTTGCAGAGTGGTTTTCCAGGGGCCGTTAAGGCTTGCGAGCGCCGCAGTTTAAAAGCGAGTGACGATGAACAGGCCCGCGCCGATAGCGACCGCGTCTTCCAAAACGGCGATGACGAAATCGGGGACTTTGAGCGCCTTGACCAGGCGTGTGCGCGCTTGATATCCGGCGAAAGCGCCAACGATCCCCCCGGCGGCACCTAGAAGCGCCCCGAGTGCAAACCATTGGCCGCCCGCGAGCGTCACTGCCGCGCCGGAGAGGCCACCGGTAACAAATCGCACGATCAGTCCTGGCGGGGCTGTGCGGCTGGGAGTCGAAGGAAGCTGATCGGTGATGAGTTCCACGACAGCCAGCAGCGTGAAGAGGATGACCGCCGCCGTGGAACCCATGAAGCCAAGGGACGTGTTGTGCAGGTTGAACCACTGCCGGTGCGCAGCCCAGGCAACCACTGCGGGTGCCGTCAGCGCGCGCAGCCCGGCGACGACACCGATGGCCAACGCGAGCAGGAGAACGGTAGAGGCGCTCATGGGCTGAGACTTTGCGCTCCGGTCGGAGCGTTGTCAAGAAGGACGCGCAGACGCCCGCAATCGAATTGATTTTACAGTCGAGGCCGGGCGGAAATTCCACTTAGCCGTGGAAACGGCGAGCGGCAAATTTGGGAATAGAAAGACTTGACTTTCGCTTTTTATTCGCCTATAGTGCGCGACGGTAGAGGAAACGGGAAACGGGCGGCCGCTCCATTGTCTTCGGACTCTCACGAGTTGCCGCCCGTTGAAAGTTCCGAGCCGTAAGCGGGGTGAGGGGTCAATCGTAAGAGCGATCCCTCGACTCCGGACCGATAAATCATCCCGGCAGCGCCGGGACAGGTCGGTCATTTGCTCGGATGACAGTATAGAGCGCCCGCTTCCCTGCCAGGAGCCGCCATGGACGCTTGTGTCGAAAACGTAGCCATCGAAGCCGCCAGCAAAACTGTTCAGAACGACCTCGCGACGGGGGAAGAGAAAAGTCGCGGTGCGGATGCTCCGCGCCACACGGATGCACCCACTGCCGCAGCGCAAGGCGCTGGCTCTGTGGTTTTGCCTGAAGCACCCCAGGCTGAAAACCCAGCGGAGAAAAACCCCTGGTCTGGCTGGGCATGGCTGGGGCTGTGCAAAAATTCCGTCCGCAAAATTCCCAACATCGTGCATGTGGACGTGGACGCGTTTTTTGCGTCGGTGGAGCAGGTGCTGAATCCCAAGCTGCGCGGCAAGCCGGTGCTGGTGGGGCGCGGCGTGGTGGCCTCGGCAAGCTACGAGGCGAAGTTCCGTGGCGTGCGCACGGCCATGACGTTTCGCGAGGCGCTGCGCCTCTGCCCGAAAGCGGTGGTCGTGCCAGGGCAGTACGAGCACTACGCGGATTTTGCGGAGCGCGTGCGGCGCATTCTGGAGACGTACACGCCGGCGGTGGAAACGGCGGCGCTGGACGATTTTTACCTGGACTTTGCGGGCACGGAACGGTTGTATCCCGACTATCGCGGAACGCTGCTGCGATTGCAGATGGAAATTTTCAAGAATACGGGTCTGAGCGTTTCGATCGGCGCGGCGCGAACAAAAGTAGTGGCGTCGATTGCCTCGCGGCTGAAGCGCCCGCGCGGATTCCGCATGATCGCGCCGGGCGAAGAAGAATCGTTCTTGACGCCGCTGCCGGTGGAGAAGCTGCATGGCATCGGCCATGTGCACACAGGCGTGCTGGCGGAACGCGGGATTGCCACCATCGGAGAGTTGCGCCAGGTGCCCAAGCCGGTGCTGGAAGCGGCGTTTGGCGAAGTCATCGGGCGGCAGATCTGGGAGCGTGCGCGGGGCCTGGATGGGCGCGAAGTGGTAATGCCGTCGACGCCGAAATCCGTCTCGCGCGAAACCACCATCGAAGGCGGCACCATTGACACGGAGTTTCTCGGCAGCCTGATCGAATATCTCAGCGAACGCATCGGCTCGACGCTGCGCGAGTACGGCAAGCAGGCGCGGACCATCGGGCTGCGGATACGCTATGTGGACCAATTTTCAGCCCACCAGACCGTCCGCATGACGCACCCCACGAATGATGAACGCCAACTGCTCGCGGCCGCGAAGGATTTGTTCGGCAAATTATTCACGCGCCGCGTGGCCGTACGGCTCGTCGGCGTGAACGTGACCAATCTCGAAGCGGATCGGCGGCAGCACGAACTCTTCGACACCGACGCCAACCGCCGTTGGTATCTGAACCGCGGCGTCGATTCCGTGCGCGGCCGTTACGGCTGGAACGCCGTCTTCTACGGCAACGGCCTCGAGCTGCGCGAACATTACGCCACCAAGCCGGGCGGGCTGGTGCTCTCGACGCCCTGTTTGTCCCGGTAGTTTGCTGAAGTTTCCTCCCTCTTCCCTACCTTGATTTGAATGGAATCCAAGGGGCCATGCCCTCGCGCGGCGTGATTCGTGACTCGCATTTCGTGACTAGTGGAAAAAACCACTCTCGCGGCACGCGTTTCACGAGTCACCCGTCACGAGTCACGGATCACGTGTTCGTCCATCTCCATTGTCACAGTCACTATTCGTTTCTGAGGGCGGTGCCGTCGCCGGAAGCGATTGTTGCCGCGGCGGTGGAGCAGAAGATGCCGGCGGTGGCGCTGACGGATACGAATGGGTTGTATGCGGCGGTGTCGTTTTATCAGGCCGCGAAGAAGACGGGAGTGAAGCCGATTGTGGGAGTAACGCTGGATGTGGAGATGGAAAGTTTAAGGTTAGTGGCTCGAGGCTCGAAAACCGAAATTCGAAATCCCGCAAGCGTGCCGGTGGTGCTGCTGGCGGCGGATATGGAGGGGTACAGCAATTTGTGCCAGCTCGTGACGTTGCGGCATTTGGGTACGACCAAGCTGGCGCAAAACACGGCGGCTGATGAAGATGACGGACAGCCAGTGACGATCGAGGAACTGGCGGAGCACCGCAAAGGTGTGATTGCGCTGTGCCCGTTACCAGAATTTTTGCGTAATACGAACGACCGTAGGGGC
>JAYVMO010000150.1:0-7769 GCA_043758915.1 Acidobacteriota bacterium
GGAGCTGACGAGCCCACCGCGCTGCCGCTCATCCGCACGCGCGACGTGCTCGCGGAACTCGCGGGCCGACCCCCGGGGGAGCGGGCGCGCGTCGTGGTGGGCTTCGCCGCGGAGACCGACGACCTGCTCGCGCACGCGCACCGAAAACTCGCCGCCAAGGGCTGCGACCTGCTGGTGGTCAACCGCGTGGGCGACGGAGTCGGCTTCGAAGTCGACCGCAACGCCGCCATCATCCTCACTGCCGCCGGCGGCGCCATGGATATTCCCGAGACAAGCAAAGATCTTCTCTCGCACGCCGTGTGGGACGCCGTCAGCACTCTGCTGCAGTAGCCGCTCACCCCGCCGCCCGGTCCGCCGACCTGGACTGCGATCCCACACCGCAGCCCACCAACGCCCGGTGTTCATTCCGGGCCGTGGGGGGGCGAACCACGGCGCCGCTACGATCGAAAGTTGAACAGCGGGCCGTCCTGGTCCGCAGCCACGCGGCCGGCGCGCCGCATCTGCATCGAGGAGACCCGTGGCCACCCGCCTGTTTACGTCCGAGTCCGTTACCGAAGGCCACCCGGACAAGATCGCCGACCAGATTTCCGATGCGGTGCTGGATGAGGTCATGAAGCATGACCCCAAGGGCCGCGTGGCGTGCGAGACGCTAATCACTACCGGAGTAGCGGTGGTGGCCGGGGAGATTACCACCAGCGCGCACGTCGATTACGACCAAGTGGTACGCGAAACGATTCGCGGGGTCGGCTATGACCGCGCAAAGTATGGATACGACGCGGATACTTGCGCGGTGATGTGCACGGTCAAGCGCCAGTCGCCGGATATCGCCCTGGGCGTCGATACCGGTGGCGCGGGGGACCAGGGCATGATGTTCGGCTTTGCGTGCGATGAAACCGAAGAGCTGATGCCCATGCCCATCCAATTGGCCCACCACCTGACGCAGCGCCTCGCGGAAGTCCGCAAGTCCCGCACCGTCGATTTCCTCCGCCCCGATGGAAAATCCCAAGTGACGATTGAATACCGCAATGGGCGTCCGGCGCGCGTGGATTGCGTGGTCATCTCGACGCAGCACGGCGAGAAGGTTTCGAACGGCGACCTGCGGGATGCCATTACCGAGCACGTCATCCGGCCGATCATCCCCGCGGCGATGCTGGACGCGAAAACGAAATATCACATCAATCCGACGGGGCGCTTCGTCATCGGCGGACCGATGGGCGATGCGGGATTGACGGGCCGGAAAATTATTGTGGATACGTACGGGGGCTACAGCCGTCACGGAGGCGGAGCATTTTCGGGCAAGGATCCCTCGAAGGTGGACCGTTCGGCTTGCTATATGGCGAGGTATATCGCGAAGAACATCGTGGCCGCGGGTCTGGCGCGCAAGACGGAAGTGCAGCTTGCGTATGCGATTGGAGTTGCCGAGCCGGTTTCGGTCATGGCCGAAACGTTTGGCACGGCAAACGTTTCGGAAGAGAAAATCACCGCGCTGATTCGCGAGTTTTTCTCGCTGACGCCGAAGAGCATCATCGAAACGCTCGATTTGCGCCGGCCCATCTACAAGCCAACGGCCGCTTATGGGCACTTTGGCCGCAGCGGTGCGGGGTTCACCTGGGAGCGCACCGACCGCGCCGATGCGTTGCGCAAGGCGGCGGGGTTGGGCGCAAGTGCAAGCGCCACGGCCACCGCAAGCGCTACCGCCGAAGCAGCAGTGCGACGCTAATTCCGAAGGGCGCGCGCCTCGCTGCAAGCGGTTCATTCTTTATTCAAGCGAACTGTGTTCGCGACAAAAATTTGAAATGAGGAGCAATACTTTGGCAACTGCTGAACTGAAAAAAGGTGATGTGAAGGATATCGCGCTGGCCGATGCCGGCAAGCGCAAGATCGAATGGGCGGCGCAGCAGATGCCCGTTCTGGAATCGATTCGCAAGCGGTTCATCAAGGAACAGCCGCTTGCGGGGCTGCGCGTGTCTGCTTGTTTGCACGTGACCAGCGAAACGGCGAACTTGATGATCGCGCTCCGCGACGGCGGCGCCGATGCGGTGCTGTGCGCTTCGAACCCGCTATCGACGCAGGATGAAGTTGCCGCATCGCTGAACCGCGACTACAACATCCCGACGTACGCGATCAAGGGCGAGGACAACGAGACGTACTACGCGCATTTGCGCGCAGCGCTGGAGCACAAACCGCAGTTTACGATGGATGATGGCGCGGACCTGGTGACCATGCTGCTCACCAAGCGCACGGATCTCGTTCCTGGCGTTCTGGCCGGCACGGAAGAGACCACCACCGGGGTCATCCGGCTGCGCGCGATGGCCAAGGATGGCACGCTGAAGTATCCGATCATTGCCGTGAATGATGCGATGACGAAGCACTTTTTCGACAATCGCTACGGCACGGGGCAGTCCACGATTGATGGCGTGATTCGCGCTACGAACGTTTTGCTGGCGGGCTTGAAAGTGGTGATCGCCGGCTATGGCTGGTGCGGCCGCGGCGTGGCCATGCGCGCCAAGGGACTGGGCGCGGACGTCATCGTTACGGAAATCGATCCGGTGAAGGGCATCGAAGCGGTGATGGATGGTTTCCGCGTGATGCCGATGGCCGAGGCAGTGAAGGAAGGCGACATTTTTATCACCGTGACGGGCAATAAGAGCGTGATTCGCGCCGAGCATTTTGAAAACATGAAGGGCGGCGCGATCGTCTGCAATTCCGGCCACTTCAACGTGGAGATCGACATACCGGCGCTGGAGAGGATGTCGTCCCCCAAGCGCGAAGTTCGCCCGCTCGTCGATGAGTACAAGCTCAAGGATGGCCGCAAGGTTTATTTGCTGGGAGAAGGGCGGCTTGTCAATCTCGCGACAGCGGAAGGGCATCCCGCTTCGGTGATGGACATGAGCTTCGCCAACCAGGCGCTCTCCGCGGAATATCTGCGGCAGCACGCGAAGGATCTGAAACCGCAGGTTTATGTCGTGCCGGAGCACCTGGACAAGGAGATCGCGCGGCTCAAACTCGACTCCATGGGCCACAAGCTGGATAAGCTCACGGCCGAGCAGGAGCACTATCTCGCTTCGTGGCAGGAAGGGACTTAAGCCGAGCGAGATATTTCAGTAGCAGATTTTTGGCGAGCGGGCACAGGGAACTGGACCCGTTTTTTCTTGAGCTAACTCACTTTGCGCGACAATTTGATGCCGGAGATTTCCGAGAAAACCTTCGGGCTGCCCGGTCGTTCGAAATGGTTGTCCCGGCGATGAAGGTGCGAGATTTTTATTTTTCAGAAGCTACCAAATTTTGACAGTCGGTACCCGGACACTGGCCATCAATGCGCGTTGAAATCCAAACTGGCGATGGAGCGCGCGATTACGTTTTCCTGGATCTGAATGAGGTCCGAGTCGGCGTAGGTCATGCCCAGCAAGGTGAGAATGTCGGTTCCTCGCGCGACCACCACAAGCGTTCCTGACCAGGCGTGTTCGTCCGCCAGGCCGCGATAGTGATACTCGACCGCGGGCAATCCGCCCACGCTCGTTTTACGCTGGGAAATTCTTTGATAATTTTCGTATACATCGTGCAGGCGCTTCTCCACGCCGGCAGCGGCCGCATCCAGCGGCTCCTTTGTTTTCTCCTGCCCGACCACCATGAGCGTGGATTCGTTCGAGGTGCCCATCGCCACGATGGCGTTTGGCAGGGCTTTGCGCGCATCCTCGATCAGCGACCAGCTCGGCGGTTTGTACATCCGGAATCCATGCGTGTAGTTGGTGTAGAGATTGCCTTGAATCTCTTCCCGATTGGCGGGAACCTCCGGTTGCTTCGGCGGGGCGACGCTCGAGGGGGTTGTCGCGACCGTTTCTTTTGGCGCGCCATTTGCTGGTGAAATAGTGGCTGCCAGAGCGGCTGTTGAAGCCGCTGTTTTTACCGGCGCTGCAGTTGCCGTTTTAGATGCCGGCTTTTTGGATTTGTTTGCCGCTCTCGCAGAGGGGATCACTGACTTTGCGTTTGCATTTGCGGGCGCCGGTGTGGCCTTCGTGGAAGGCGCCATGGCTGGTTCCACCTTAGGCTGCGTATGCACCGCACCTTCGGTCTTCACCGGTTGCGCTGCTGGCTTCGCGGGTTCGGGCGCCGCCTCTTTTTTCGTTGCGGGCTTTGGTTCTGCCTTGGCGGAAGACGTCGCTGCGGGCGTTGAGGGAACAATCGAAGCAATCTTGTCCTTTTCGACGAGCACATATCCAAAATCCGTCTTGATCTTGAACATGTTGTCTTCGTACGCCACGATTACGCCGTACAGTTTTTTTCCGTTCTTCAGGCGGATCTCATCCGCCGGTGCGGGAATCGCCAGGGCGCACATCACCAAGGCACACAGAACTCCGGTGCGGATCCGCTTGCCGCTCCTCTTGTTTACTGGAGGACCGTGTGTAGTTGGGGCAGCCATATTCGGAGTATGCCGCCGCTATCCGCGGCCCGCAACTTTCCTCGGTGTGCGCGTGCTTGTCCTGCTACCTGCGTTGCAAGCAGGCCCACCGCGCCATCTTTCGTTTTCTCTAGACTCTATTCGCGGGGCGGTGTTCGCCGCAGTATTTCTGCCAGCAACGCCCGGATTCGCGTCACGAGACGGTCCAACTCGTCCGTCGCCGCGCTCAGCCGCGCCCGCAGGGGATCCGGCAAGCGAGCATGTGTCTGCTGCATGGCCAGGGCCTCCGCGATCAGGCGAATTTGTTTCCGGCTGCGCGGGTTGAGCCGCTCCCACAGCCGGCGCTTCGCGCTGCGGTTTCGCCCCAGCCACTCTTCGCCCGTGGCTGCCGGCCGCCCAGCATCCGGCTCCGCCATCGAAGCGGTGCTTTGTGGCTTCGTTCGAATCATCGGTCACCATCCGTGGTGCAAACTCTTGCGTTGCGATTCTTCCACGCGTTACCGATCGCGAGTCGCAGTCACTTCTTCAACGCCTCCAGAGCCTCGCAATTGATCTGCCCGCCCTGCTCGACGCGCCCGGTCACGCGCATGGCGCGCGTCTCAAACACCAGCCCGCCGTAGCGCTCGTATGCTTCGGGGAAGAGCACCGCCTCGTATATGCCGCGCTGGTCCTCGAGTGTCACGAACATCATGTTGCGGTAATTTTTCGTTCCGACGTGGCGGTAGGTGACCACCCAGCCGCACAATGTCACGCGTTTTCCGCGCATACCGGCTAGCTCGTCGCTCCACGCTTCGCCATTGCGCGGAAGAAAATCCAGCGGATGCCCGCTTACGCACACTGCGAGAATCTCGCGTTCGTACCGCAGTTTTTGCTCCCGCGTGTAGTCCGTCATTTGCATTTCGGCCAGCGCCGCGCCGATGACGTCTTCGGGTTTGGCCTCGGCAAACAACGCCTCCGTCATCTTGATCGGAGAACTGGCTTTCAGCGGAGAGATATTTCCGTTGCCTTTTGCCTGCAGCAGATTCCACCGCCAGAGCATCTCCGGACGCGTCATGTGGCAAACTTCATCGAGCGCGCCGCACTTGATGAGCGCCTCGATCTCGTTGCGTTCCACGGGCACGCGCCGCAGAAAATCTTTCAGGGAACGAAACGCGCCGCCTTCCTCACGCGCCCGCACGATCGCCGTGATGGTTTCCACGCGCAGCCCTTTGACCTGCATCAGCCCGACCCGCAGCGCGGGCGTGCTGTTTTCGCCGCCTTCCGCGGTGTACTCCATCCGCGAGTGATTCACCGACGGCAAGCGCACCTCGATCCCCCAGCGCTTGGCTTCTTCCACGTAGGCCGACACGTGATAGAACCCCGCGCCCGCGCTGCACATGGCCGCCAGGAACTCCGCCGTGTGGTGCGTCTTCAGGTAGGTCATGCGGTACGAAATGTCCGCGTAGGTGGCCGCATGGGCCTTGCAAAATCCGAACCCCGCGAATTTTTCCACCATCATCCAGGTTTCTTCGCGCTCGGCTCCGGTTAACCCCATCTGCTCCGCCGCCTTCAAAAATTTCCCGCGCAGCCGTTCGCGTTCTCTCTGCCCGGAGAATTTTGCGGCCGCCCGCCGCACCAGGTCCGCCTCCGCCAGCGACATGCTCCCGACGGCTTGCGCAATCTGCATCACCTGTTCCTGGAAGATGCATATGCCCAGCGTGTCGCCGAGAATTTCCTCGAGCGCGGGATGGGCCCATGCGATTTTTTCCTGTCCGTGCAGCCGCTTCACGAACAGTTCTTTTGACCCGTATTCCGCGGCGCCCGGCCGGATCAATGCCAATGCTTGCGCGATTTCCTCGAGCGTCCGCGCTTTCATCGTGCGCAGCAGCCCGCGCATGGCCGGCGATTCGATCTGAAACACGCCCATGGTTCGCCCTGTGGCGATGACTTCACACGTCGCGGGATCGTTTTCCGGGATGGCATCGAAATCAAGGACTCGCGGCTGCGGGCACGGCGTCATGCCATCGGGCGCCACTTTTCCATTGCTGTGCTTCCCGGCAGCCGCGCGTTCGATGTTATCCAGCGCCAGGGACATGGTCGTGAACCCGCGCTGCCCCAGCAAATCCATCTTGATCAGCCCGAGGGCTTCGATGGCGTTCATGTCGTACTGCGTGACGACGATGCCTTTCGTGGCGCGCTCCAGCGGCGCCAGCGAATTCAACGGCTTTGCGGAAATCACCGTCCCGCAGGGGTGAATCCCCATGTGCCGCGGCGCATCATCCAGACGCAGCGCTACTTGCAGAATGGTTTTCCACGGCTCGTCGTTCACCGGCAGGTTCCGGCATTCCGGCAGATCGCGAATCGCCGTCAAAATCTCGCGCACCGGGCGGTGCGGCAGCCGCTTCGTGAAATGGTTT
This sequence comes from Acidobacteriota bacterium, assembly GCA_043758915.1. Taxonomy (GTDB): domain Bacteria; phylum Acidobacteriota; class Terriglobia; order Acidiferrales; family UBA7541; genus Acidiferrum. The sequence goes on from JAYVMO010000150.1 coordinate 6,796, forward strand.
ACTTCGCCCGGCGGCACGCCGAACACTTTTGCGATTTCGCGAATCGCCAGCCGCGCGTGCATGGTGATGAAGCTCCCGATCATCGCCACGTGTTCTTCACCCCAGCGCGCGTAGACGTAATCGAGCAGCTCGTCGCGCCGCGCTCCGCAAATATCGATGTCGATGTCCGGGCAATCGCCGCGCTGCTCGTTCAAAAAACGTTCGAAATACAATCCCCACCGCAGCGGACACACGCAGGAAATTCCCAGGCAATAGGTCACCATGGAACTCGCTGCCGAACCGCGCGCCACCGCGGGAATTCCCCGCCCCCGGGCTTCCTCCACGATGTCCCACACCAGCAGAAAATAGGGCGCCAGCTTCAGTTTCTCGATCACTTCCAATTCGTGCGTCAGCCGCGAAAGCACTTCCGGGCGCAGCGGGCGGTAACGCTTGCGCGCGCCCTCGAAACTTAGCTTCCATAAATACGAAAAGGGCGATTCGCCGTCCGGGACCGGAAACTCCGGAAAGATCAGCTTCCCCAGTTCGAGCTGCAAATTGCAGCGCTCCGCAATCTCGAGTGTTGCTCGCAGCAGTTCTGGGTGATCGGGAAACAGCCGCTGCATCTCCGCCGCCGGCTTGAACCACGCCTCGCCGGTTGTAATTTCGGGAGCCGTCACGGTCGTCAGTAGCGCGCCCGTCCGCACGGCATTCACCGCGCGGTGATGCAGATGTTCCTCGGGGCGCAGAAAATGCACGTTGTTTGTCGCCATCAGCGGTATACCCATCTCCCGCCCGATCCGTTCCCCATCCCGCAACATCCGGCCATCCCCCGGCGATAAATGCTGTACTTCGATCCACAGCCGCTCGGCAAAAATATCCTTGAGCTGCGAGAAGTGACTGGTAGCCAGCGACTGGTGACTCGTGCGGGATAACTCTTGCGCTTGCCAATTGGCAGCGGCAGGTGTTGCCTTCGTAGGGGCACGATATATCGTGCC
>JAYVMO010000151.1:0-3207 GCA_043758915.1 Acidobacteriota bacterium
GCCAAAGAAATTGCCGAAATCGCCTTGCAGGTCTTCAGCGTCGATGCCCAGCCTGGGCTGTCCGCCGATGGAGATCGAAAAATTCTGCAGATCGCTGAGTGCCGACATGTCGGGAAGCTCAGGGACTTCCGGCATACGGAACTTGAAGTTGCCGGGCATGCCTTGCGGCATCTGAATTGCCATCCGCGCTTCGGACTTGCCCAGCGTGACGCTGACGCTCTGCGAGCGGCCGTCGCGCCAGACGGTGAGTTGCGTGACGCGCCCCGAGGGAATTTCGCGAATCATGCGGCGAAATTGCGCAGTGCCTTCAATGCGCTGGCCGTTAATTTCCAGCACCACGTCGTTTTCCTTGAGGCCAGCCTTTGCGGCTGGGCTTTCCGGAACAATTTTCCCGAGCAGCGCGCCGCGTTCCGCGGGTAGTTTCAGCTGTTTTACTTTGTCCGCGGTGACTTCGGTGGTTTCCACGCCCAGCCAACTGCTCCCGCCGAAGACATGGTGCATCGGCTCGTCGTCGATCATGGGCGCATCGCCCCAACTCAAGATCTGAGGCGGTTTCTGCTGTTTACTATCCAACGCGGATTTCTGCACGCGCGCGGACACGGCCGGCAACATTGCTAATCCGCTCAGCAGAAAGCCAGTTCCCATCAGGGGCAAAATATATTTCTTATTCATCAGGTTGTTACTCCTTCCCGTATTTAGACGGAGGAAATGCTAAATGGTTGAGCGCAGGGGTACGATGCGGATACCGCCATTGACTGTGCCGAGATGGATAGGCACGCCGCCGTGGCCCAGCTTGCCGTGCAAGACGCGAGGCTGCGAGGCGCCCTGCATGACGAAAGGCAGTTCCGAGGAGAAGCTGCCGTTCATGCAGCGGGCTTCCAGATCGGCGTGAAGATCCGTGTGAATCGCCAGCAGCACCGAGCCGTTGGTGGTTTCCGCGAAGGCGCCGCGAGAATCCGCGGGGTTGCGCAATTCCAGGTACACGTTTCCGTTGGTGGTGTGCGCGTGGACATTGCCGCGGCCCTCGAAGATTTCGATGTTGCCGTTGACGGTGCGAAGATCGCCAATGCCGTCAAGTTCGGTGAGGCGCAAGGTTCCATTGACGGTGCTGAGATGATTCAGATGGGCGCGACGCGGCACGTGAATGGTGTATTCAACGGCCACTTCCACGCCGCTCTCCTGTGGGTAGCGCGTGGAAATAGAAAATGCGCCGGGCTTGGAATCCACGTCGATGGAGACGAGATCCAGCAGCGCTTCCTTGTCCTGCGTAGTCTTGACGGCGGAGACTTCGACGATGTCTTTGTCCCAGCCTTCAATGCGCACGGTGCCATTGACGTTGGAAAGCTCGAACGTGCCGTCCGCCTGCAACGGATAGGATTGTTTGAATTCGCGGGTGACGCCGGGAGTGCGCGCTACGGCGAACAAAGAAAACGTGAGCAGCAGGATTGAGAGGGAACGGGCTGCGGAGCGAACCATAATTTTCTCTCCTTCGAGGAACATCCAAACCTGGACATGAGCCGGCCAGAATTCCAGCCGGCGTTTGCTGCAACGACCCCGGACAAAACAATTGCAAAAACTTTCTCCGTCAGGCCGTAATGGCGACTAACGAAGCTGAAAATTAAAAGCCACCGTGGAAACAATTTCTACTTTCTTGCCGTTGATCTCCACGGGATTGCCACGCCACTGCCAAACTGCCGCGGACGCTGCTTCCACTAAAGCAGGTTCGCCTTCGAGAACTTTTTCCACGGACAAACTGCCATCGGTTTTCATGCGCACTTGAACGAGAACGCGGCCCTGCAACCCGGCGCGCTGCGCCAGCGCGGGATATTCCGGCACGGGAGAATAGGTGAGATGTTTTTTGAAATCGCCGGCATCCTCGCGCACGCGGCCCAGCAGCGAAGCTTCAAGATGGGCCATCCAGTTATCCAGCGACGGATCGTCGGCCGGGGAAGGCGGTAGGCCTTCAATCTGAACTCGATGAACGTCGGAGTTCAGGTGCACCTGCTCGAAGCCGGGTTCGCCGAGTTTTTGCGCGATACGCATTTTCTGTTCCTGCTGCAGCGACTCGCGCAAAGATGTGTCGGCGTCCAAGTATTGCACGCGGATTTTTCCATTTATGGAATGCAGGCGAAGCACCGCCCCGCCGCCATTGAGCGAACCCAGGGCGTGAACCTGGCCGTCGGCGCGGGCCTGTACGTTTAAGGCCAGCGCGGGATCGGCCTCGAAGCGATGAATGCCGCCGTTATCCACGGTGGCGTCAATATTCGCGGCGATGTTGCGGGGAAGAAAAACAATGATGTCTCCGGTATCGGAAGCCAGTTGCGAAAAGCCAGGCAGGTGAACGGGAGAATGAGCATCGTGCGATTCGGGGGAAATCCACGCGGTAATGGTGCCGTCCCCGGTAGCCGCGCGAATCGTGTTGGTTACGCGAGTCAGGCAAATTGCTCCGCCATGCGCTTGCACTTCCATCGGCCCGGAAACGTACATAACGCGAATTCCGCCGCCGGCGGTCTGCGCGTGAATGGAGCCGTGAGCTTCGCCGAAATCGATTTGCCCGCCGCCGGTACGCACCGCGACGTACGCGTCTGCTTCGCCCACCGTAATGTTGCCGCCATCGGTGTCGATGTTGGCTATGCCGCGAATCTTTCCCGCGCGGATATGCCCGCCGCCGGTGTGCAGTTTGGCGCTGCCCGCGACGTTTCCCGCCTGGATGTGGCCGCCAGCTGTAGAAGCATCCAAATCGCCGGCCACATCGGAAACGGTGATGTGTCCGCCCTGGGTGTCGAATTTTGCCGCAAGATGATCGCTCGCGGGCGGCGCGGTAAAGCCAATTTTTCCGGTGCGGATATTGCCGCCCTGCGTGGAAAGAATGGCGCGGCCGCCAATGTCGCCGGTCTCGATGTCGCCGGTGCCGCTGCTGACCTGGATGTTGTAGCTGGCGGGAACGCTAACGACGAACTGCACCCAGAATTGGGCGGTGGCGGCCGAATCGCGGCCGTGGCGCTTGGGGAGCGCGCCATTAATGTTCACGCCGCTGGCCGAACTGGTGGCAGAAAGATTGTAGGAAGCCAAAAGCCTTTGCGCCTGATCTCCGCGCGCATCGGTTTCAATATGCACGGAATAATGCACGCTGGGCGCGGCATTTTCCGGAAGCGCCACAATTTTTACGGAGCCGAGATCGGTGTTGAGGTGAAGGGTAAGGTCTTT